>JAPLCH010000199.1 GCA_026392325.1 Solirubrobacterales bacterium
AGCGAACGAACGAAATATCCTCAACGCCTTCAAGGATTTCGCCCACGGTCACCAACCCCGAGGCATTTCCATGTGGGAGATCAATCTGCGTGATGTCGCCCGTCACGACGACGCGAGTGCCAAATCCCAGACGGGTGAGGAACATCTTCATCTGCTCCGGAGTCGTGTTTTGAGCCTCGTCGAGAATCACAAAACTGTCGTTCAGCGTCCGCCCGCGCATGAAGGCAAGCGGGGCGACTTCGATCACACCGCGCTCCATGTGTTTGGCGACGACCTCAGCGTCAAGCATGTCGTGAAGAGCATCAAAGAGCGGCCTCAGATAGGGGTCAACCTTGGCCATCAGGTCCCCCGGGAGGAATCCAAGACTCTCGCCGGCCTCAACTGCCGGGCGCGTCAAGATGATCCGACTGACCTCACCACGACTCAGCGCGGCGGCGGCCATTGCCACTGCCAGGTAGGTCTTCCCGGTTCCTGCAGGGCCGATCCCGAAGGTGATGGTGTTGCGCCGAATTGCGTCAACATAAGTCTTCTGTGTGACCGTCTTGGGAGCCACGCGAATACTCCCGCGTGACCAGACAACATCCTCAAGAACAGCACCGGGCTTCGTATCCATCGCGAGTGCTCCCGCAACCGCCCCAACCGTGGCCGGGTCAAGAACATGACCCCGCTCGGCAAGCCCGGCAAGCTCAAGAATCACCGCTTCTGCTCCACTCACTGCGGAATCGTCGCCATCCAACGTGACGACATTTCCGCGCATGTGAATCTCACAGTTGGACCGGGCTTCAAGCGCCCTGAGAACCCGATCGCCCTCACCTGCGAGTTCCCTCGCAGAGGCGTTGTCGAGCTCGATCCGCCTACGCACTCAGCACCTCGCGAGCGGCGGCGTTCACACGCTTGCCGTCAGCTCTGGTCCCAACCTCGTCCATGGCCGCCTTCATAACTTGCCCAATGTCTCCGGGACCGCTCGCCCCAATCGACTCGACCGCCCGGGCGACAATGGCTTTGAGTTCGTCATCAGAGAGCTCTGCTGGAAGGTAAGCGGTGATCATCTCTGCCTCTGACCTCTCTGGACCTGCGAGGTCCTCTCTCCCGGCAGTCTCAAACTGTTCAGCGGCTTCTATGCGGCGCTTTCGCTCCCTGCGAAGAACGGCGATCTCGTCGCCCTTCCCCTCCTTCTCATCCTTCTGCAGTTCCGATAGGACGAGTCGCAGAGCGCTCACGCGAGCCTTGTCCCCAGCCTTCATTGCAGTGGTCACGTCAGCTTTGATTGTTTCTATGACTGTCATCTATCCAACAGGGTACCCAGCCCGCAGATGAATCCACCCCAGCCTGATCCTCAGTGGCCTGCGGCGCGTAGGCGTTACATGGATCTAAACGGGAAAATCTGCCTTGTTACCGGCGCCTCAAGTGGAATTGGTTACGAGCTCGCATTGCAGCTGGCCGAGTCCGGGGCGACTGTTGCCCTTTCGGCTCGCCGATCTGAAGAGCTCGACGCCCTCTCAGCCCGAATAGGTCCTGAAGCCACCGCGCACCCCTTTGATCTCTCGGATCCCGCTCACGCCCTCCAGCTTGCCGACGACGTTGTTGCCGCCCATGGTCGAGTGGATGTGTTGGCTTCAGTCGCGGGAAGCAAGGTTTCGGGGCCGACAGTTGCACTGTCCCTAGACGACCTTGACAGCTCCTTCCAAGTCAACGCAATTTCACCGATGGCGCTTGCCGGCCGCCTAGCCCCAGCCATGGTCGAGCGTGGCGAAGGCGTTATCGCCACGGTCACCACCTCTATCAGCGGTGGGCGGCGTGACCTGGGTGCGTACGCGGGAGCGAAGGCAGCCCTTGCGTCAATGACGCAGAGCCTCCGTCAGGAGATCGGCGGTAAGGGAGTAGCCGTGTTCGCCTTCGACCCGGGCTGGGTCAGAACAGGAATGTCACCTGACGGCAAGGAAGAGCCCCAAGACGCGGCTGCGAGACTGCTCGCCCACATCGCTGCTGGACGGGGCTCACGAGAAGTTCTGGTCTAAGACCTCAGCCCTTGATCAGCCGGATGGCCGACCAGCCGCCGCGAGAGGTCCTGTCCGTCTCTGAGTAACCAAGCGGCACCCAAGCCGCGGTCACACCGTCAGCCTGCTCATCAAGAATCCCAGAAAGAATCACTGTCTGGGGACGCCAGCTGCCCATCTTGCCGGAGAGGGTAATCAGCACTGGAGCCAAGATATTTGCGACCAGAGTTTCGGATTCCGGAAGAGCGTCGGTCCTGAGGTCAACCCTTGACACCTCAACAGTCACTCCGTTGACGGCAGCATTGGCGACCGTTGCCTCCACAGCAAGATCGTCGTAGTCGCCCGCGCTGACAGGACCGAAGCCCAATCGAGCCGCAAGGATGGCAATAACTCCGGAGCCGCAACCCAGATCGAACAGGGAACCAGTGGGCTCCAAGTCGAAAAGCATCTCCAGACAGAGATTCGTTGTCGGGTGGGCACCCGTCCCGAAAGCCCGTGCCGGGTCAATCACAAGGTCGTAGGGCTCATCAGCCTTGGGCTCCCATGGTGGGCGAACCCTCAGCTTGCCTGGCACCACGAGTGGCTTGTGGAACTCCCGCCAACGGTCTTCCCAACCATCTTCAACCTCAGTGGTTGCAACCTCCACAGTGACTCCACCAATCACAGCTTCAAGATCCGGAAGCGTGGGAAGCTCGCCGGGAGCACCATAAACCGCGTATTCGACATATCCGTCGCCATCCACCTGTTCGACGCCACTCGGGACAATCAACATCAGCTCGGCAAGAACAAGTTCAGCGCTTTCGCTTGGAACCCGGATGGCAAGCCTTAACACGAAGGGCTCAGTTCGACCCGGCGGCTCCACCGAGCGCACGTCGAATTCGGTCAAAGAGTCCGGGCTGCTGCTCTGCCGCGTCGGGGAGAGTCTGCGCCAGAACCTCAAGTGAGGCTCGCTGCTCATCGTCAAGGCTCTCGGGAACGTGGACGGAAACGATCACCCTGACATCACCGCGACGTCTTCCCCTCAAGGAGGGCATGCCTTTGCCAGAAACTTCAAGCACGGTCCCGGGCTGAGTCCCTGCCGGCAGGTGGAGGTCAATGTCACCGTCGAGCCCCGGAATAACGACCTCGGTTCCAATTGCTGCCTTGGCCATCGAGATGTCGACCACACAGACGAGGTCCTCCCCGTCGCGCACAAACCGGTCGTCACTATCAACATGGATCACCACATAGAGATCCCCAGCCGGCGCTCCGGGACTGCCTGCATTTCCTCTCCCCGCGAGGCGTATCCGCTGTCCATCATCAATTCCCGCAGGAATGTCAACCTCAACACTCAGCGTGCTCTCCCTGCTGCCGCTCCCACCGCAGTCCCCGCATGGAACCTCTGGCGTCTTCCCTGCTCCTGAGCACGCCGGACAGACTGCTTCGCGCACGATCTGGCCGAACGGACTGCGTTGAACAGTTCTGACTGCTCCATGTCCACCGCACTGCTTGCAGCCGACAAGGCTCGTGCCGGGCTCAGCCCCGCTTCCATCGCAAGTCTCACAGCCTGTGACAGCTTCATAGTCAAGCTGTCTTTTGGTACCTGAGAACGCCTCGTCAAGCGTGATGTCAACCGCAATCCCAAGGTCGGCACCCTGCCTTGGTCCACCGCCCGAGCCACCTCCGCCAAAGAACGCGCTGAAGAGATCGCCAAAGTTAGAAAAGGAATCGAATCCCGGAGACCAACCCTGCCCTTTGAGACCCTCATGGCCGTAACGGTCATATGTGGCTCGTCGATCAGTATCCGAGAGAACCTCGTATGCCTCAGCCAACTCCTTGAAGTGCTCCTCAGCCTCCGGATCAGGGTTCACATCCGGGTGAAGCTCCCTGGCCAATGACCTGAAAGCCTTGCGAATTTCTTTCTCGTCAGCGGCACGTTCAACGCCGAGTACCTCGTAGTGATCCCTTGGCATGTGCCTGATCAGTCCGCGTAAACGTCTTCAACAAGCCGGGACAGTTCAACGGACGCTGCCCTGACGGCACCGATCGCACGGGCGTAATCCATGCGAACAGGCCCTAGAACGGAAACGGTTCCCACGGACCGGCGGGCCGGTCCATAACCAGCGGCCACCATCGTCATTGAACGCATCGCCGGTGCCTCGTTTTCTTGGCCGATCCGAACAAGTACATCCGGCTCAGGGAGTGCCGCCTTGAGGGCCGCAAGAAGCTCAACCTTGCGCTCAAGCATGGCGACTACCGTCCCGATTTCAGATTCGTCAACAAGGCGATGGTCTTCCACCATGCGTGATGCACCGTCGACAAACAGCGATTCCGCTTCTGCGTGGCCCAAGTCTGTGAACGCCGGCGCAACCAACTCCACGATCTCCCGCTCAATCTCGTTCAGCGAAGGGTCTTCCAAGCGACTACGGACGGTGCGCTCACCGAGGCCCTTTCCCGCAAGGCACTCGTTCAGGAAGCTTGCCGCCCACGCAACGAGCCCTGGGTCCAGAATCGATTCCGTGGCGAACAGCCGCTTGGTAACGCCGCCGCTTGAAGTGATCACAACAACCATCAGAGTCCGTGGCTGAAGGGCGAGCAGCTCAACGTGCCTGACCGTGCTCGTATTGACAGGCGGGGCCGTTATGACGGCGAGCAGCTCTGTCGCGTCAGCCAGTTGCTCCGACGCATCACGCATGGCCGCATCAAGCTCGCTGCCAACCTCGAAGACTCCAAAGCTTGGGGCGACAGCTTCCCGCTCTCTCAGAAGCCGATCCACCATGAAGCGGTAGCCGGCCTCGGTAGGAACTCGACCTGCGGAAATGTGCGGATGGTCCAACAAACCCAGATCCTCTAGTCCAGCAAGCTCCGCCCTGATTGTTGAAGGTCCCCAGGAGAGGCTCTCCGCAAGTGCCTTTGAGCCGACAGGAGTCCCGTCGTCCAGATGGCGTTCAACGACGAGCCGAAGCACGGTTTCTTGGCGTGGCGAAAGCATTCGACCTTGAAGAATAGGAGGCACAGCCGAAGAATCAGGCCAGCCTTGAAGTGCGGAGGGCAAACCGAGCGTCAGCGCTTGGAGCCGCTGTCACTGCCGTCGCCGAGTTCAAGCACCGCAAGGAATGCCTCCTGTGGGATCTCGACACGACCAACCTGCTTCATCCGCTTCTTACCCTGCTTCTGCTTCTGGAGAAGTTTGCGCTTACGGCTGATGTCGCCGCCGTAGCACTTCTCCGTCACGTCCTTACGGAAGGCCTTGATGGTTTCCCTGGCAATGATCTTTGCCCCAATCGCCGCCTGAACGGGAACGTCATATTGCTGCCTCGGGATCCGTTCGGAAAGTCGTTCCGTCATCAGTCGACCGGCATCGTAGGCCTTGTCGCGATGGACAATCATCGAAAGTGCGTCCACGTTGTCGCCCGCCAGCATGATGTCCAGCTTGACCATGTCTGCCTCTCGTCGTTCGGAGAATTCGTAGTCAAGCGATGCGTAACCCTTGGACCGTGACTTGAGCTGATCGAAGAAGTCCAAGACCACTTCCGCGAGCGGCAGCTCGTAGGTCAACTGGACTCTGTCTGCTGAAAGAAAGTGCATTCCGTCATGGGTGCCACGCCGTTCCTGACACAGCTCCATTACGGAACCGATGTACTCCTTGGGAGTGATGATGGAAGCTGTGATGCACGGTTCCATGATCTTTTCGATGGAGCCCGGGTCCGGCATCTTGGCCGGGTTATGGACCTGCATGACTTGACCATTCGTCTTGGTCACCTCGAACTCCACTGATGGCATGGTCGCCAGAAGATCAAGGTCGTATTCCCGCTCAAGACGCTCACGGATGATGTCCATGTGCAGAAGCCCGAGGAACCCGCAGCGGAAGCCAAAGCCAAGAGCGTCGGAGGTCTCGGGAATCCATGAGAGGGCAGCGTCATTGAGAGTCAGTTTCTCGAGGGCATCGCGAAGGTTGGGGTAATCGTCCCCATCTGTTGGGAACAGGCCGCAGAAGACCATGGGCTTGACATCCCGGTACCCGGGCAGTGCTTCCGTGGCTGGGTTTGCGGAAGTTGTAAGCGTGTCGCCCACACGCAGCTTGCTGACGTCCTTGACTCCCGTGATCACATAGCCCACCTCACCAGCGCCCAGCTGAGTCAGCTTCGTCATACGGGGAGTGAAAACGCCAATCTCATCGATGTCGGCCTTCGTTCCAGCCTGCATCGCCATGATCTGCTGCCCCTGCTTGAAGACTCCGTCCACAACCCGGACATATGCGATTACACCGCGGTACTGGTCAAACTCCGAATCGAAAATCAGGGCGCGAGCCGGAGCGTTCTTGTCTCCGGTTGGAGCAGGCACCCGGCGTACAAGCTCCTCCAAAACCTCGGTCACGCCTTCACCGGTCTTGGCGCTGATCTTGCGAACCTCCTCTGGAGATCCACCGATCAGCTCGGTCACCTCAGAGGCAACCCTTTCCGGATCAGCCCCCGGCAGGTCAATCTTGTTCAGGCACGGGATAAGTTCAAGTCCGGAATCGACCGCCAGGTAGGTGTTCGCGACTGTCTGTGCCTCTACCCCTTGGGCTGCGTCCACAACGAGGAGGGCTCCCTCACATGCCGCAAGCGAACGTGACACCTCATATGTGAAGTCAACGTGTCCCGGTGTGTCAATCAGGTGGAGTGTGTATGTCTCTCCATCGAGAGCGTCATAGAGAACGCGAACCGCCTGAGCCTTGATCGTGATTCCCCGCTCCCGCTCGAGGTCCATAGAGTCCAGAAGCTGTGCGCGCATGTCGCGGGCAGAGACCGTCCGCGTCACCTCAAGGATCCTGTCCGCAAGCGTGGACTTGCCGTGATCAATGTGGGCGATGATCGAGAAGTTACGGATTTTGGACTGGTCAACCATGGAAGCTCTTCGCGAAGGGTAGGGCGGGAACGAAGATGACAGCGGCCCTAGGGCAGATCCGGTGCAAGATGCGCACGCTGATCATCACCGAAGAGCGGCACTGGTGGGGCCATCTCGCCAAGCCTTGAGGCAGTTCTGTGCCCGATTCGCTCTGACAGAGTTTCCGACCCAGCCCCCTCACCACCTGGCAGCGCGAGGTTGGTTGTATAGACGACTGACCGCTTCGCCTCATAGCGACCGTCGATCACGAGAAAGATCTGTTCGGCCGCCCACTCTGTCGGGCGCTCGGCACCAAGGTCGTCGAGTTGAAGAAGGTCAACATCAACAAGCTTGTCCAGAAAAGCCCCGTAGCCGTCAGTGGCATCGTCACGGTACGAATCGCGGATCGCTGCGAGCAGACGGGGGAATGAGTAGACGGCAACTGTCCGCCCCTCATCGAGTGCGCAACGGGTGATCATGAACGCAAGCATTGTTTTGCCGGTACCTGGGTCCCCGTGAAATCCCAGCCCAGTTCCTCGGTCGAGCTGACTGGAGATCGTCTCTCCAAAGCGCCGGGCGGTGCGAGCCTGCGCGGGTGCGCGGGCAGCAAGCTCTTCGACCTCTGGACTGTTGAGCCCGATATGGCTGAAGCGCTCTGGAATCTCATGGGTGAGGCTTCGGGTACGCCGAGCGGCGAGCCGCTGCTCCCGGCAACGGCATGCCCGGGCAGTCCGCGTCTCCTCATCAACTACCCAGCCGTCTCCCTCACACTCCTTGTAGGGGCATGGAGCATCAGCGCTTGGAAGGCGATTGAAGAGGCCATCCCTCAGGTTGAGACTGTGGACGTTTGAATCAGTCCCGCTAAGAGCGCAGAATGATCACCGGCGAGCGCGGAATGAGCCAAGCCCACGGTCCCGGATGAATAGTGCCTCCGGAACTCGGAGAAGCAGAACTGCCACTCCGTAGAGGCCAATCCCGGCCGTCAGTCCCAGACCCACGCTGAGCAGCTGACCTAGAAGTGCTTCCCCAAGCAGTCCGTCAAGCCATGACCAGACAACCCATGCAAGAGCCGCAGCCCCTGCCGAGGCAGCTGTCACCCGAACCGTTGAGTTGATCAGTACCCCAAGTTCAATGTGGCCAAGGCGACGTCGCAAGATCCACAGCTGTCCGACTGTCATTCCGATGCTCGCGACCACAGTGCCGATTACCGGCCCGGCTATTCCGAGCGGCTTGTAAAGAGCGAAGCTCAAAATTGCATTGACAGCAAGGTTGGCCATGGCCAATGTGGTTGGTACCCATGCATCGCGCATCGCAAAGAAAGTCCTCGTCAGCAAAAGGTTCGCGCCGGCGAAGGGCAGGCTCACCGAGAACCACACCAGAGCGGTGGCGACCAGATCTGTGGACGCGGATCCAAAAGCTCCGCGCTGATAGACGAGCCTGACTATTGGTGTCGCCAGCACCATTGTGAATGCAGCAGCAGGAACCAGCAGCAGAACAATTGTCCTGACGCCCCTGGCTGACAGGGAGCGCAGACCCTCAGTGTCCCGTTGCGCGACGGCCCGGCCAAGTGCAGGGAACAGAACCGTCGCAACCGCAACGGAGAAGATGCCCTGTGGAAGCATGTAGATCCGGAAAGCCGCATCGATGGCCCTCGGCGCAGCCTGGGAGATCAGGGACCCAACTGCGCTGTTGATCAGAAGATCGACATTGATCACTCCCAGGCCAACTGTCACCGGGATCATCAGCCGGAGGACTTGGACAACGTGTGGGTCACGCCAGTTGAAGGAGAACTCGAAGTGGAATCCCACCCGTCCGAGCATGGGCAGCGCCATGCCGAGCTGGATCGCAGTGGCGACCAGAACGCCGATTGCGTAGGCGTAGATCTGGTTGGACCCATCGAACTGAGGGCGAAGCCAGATCAGCGCGGCAATGATCACGAGGTTCCAGACCACAGGAGCTATGGCCGGAATTGTGAAGTGATCCTTCGAGTTGAGGATTCCGACAACAAGCCCGTTGAGCCCGAGAAGAACCAGTATCGGGAAGAGCACCTGTGAGAGCCCGACGGTCAGGTCAACGAGACTCGGCGTGAAGGATGAGCCGATGAACAGGGGCATGATCACCCCGGCCGTGAGGATGAACAGGCCGGTCAGAATTCCCAGTGAGAAGAAGATCAGGAGCCCAAGAGTCGATGCCAATCGGAAAGCCTCGCGCTTCTTTCCCTGACTCAAAAGGTCTACGAAGACCGGAACGAAGACAGCCGACAGCGCGGCGTCAGCGACGAGACTTCTTACAAGGTTGGGAATCTGGAAGGCGAGAGTG
>JAPLCH010000054.1 GCA_026392325.1 Solirubrobacterales bacterium
ACCTCAACCAGAGCGTCAACGAGTTCCTCGGAGATCCTCCGGTGCTCGGCTGGATCACTAAGTACCTCGGGAACGGAGTCAACGATCACGTCTCCGTCCACGCACTCCATCACGTAGAAGTCGGATCCGATCACCGCATGGTCATCGCACGCGGCGTAGACCTTTGGTGTGCGCGCCGCAGTGCCTTCAAGTGCCTTGAGCAGGCGTGCTTCACGCAGGACATTGTGCGCAGTTGGGGGAAGTGGTCCTCGCGGAGGACGGCGCAGAACAACTTGTCGCTCACCCCGGGTGAGCCGGTAGGTGATGTTCGAGTGACCGTCGCCGATTGACTCAAGCTTGGGCAGTCCCGCGCCAGCTGCAATCCCGTTCTCGTCAAGGAACTGAGCCAGGGGTTCCAGCACGACGAGCGGTTCACGCTCGTTGGCTTCGCCCTCAGCGTGGGTCAGGACAATGTCATCTGGGGCGATTGGGGTTGGCACAGCTAAGACTCTACTTCCAGAGGCTGCGAAATAGCCGTCACGACCCCCCAGCTTTGCCGCCAGGCAGGTGCTAAACCTGACTGTGCGTGAAGTTGGGTCAGATGCTCAAAGGGCGCCCGGGGGCTACCAGCGGCTGGTTACGACTTTGCTGCGCGTGTAAAAACGCACAGCATCGGACCCGTTGGCGTGGAGGTCTCCGTCAATGGAGTCCTTCCAGCCGGAGAAGGGGAACCAGGCAACTGGGGCGGCAACGCCAACGTTTACGCCGACCATTCCGGCCTCCACATGGAAGCGGTAGTCGCGGGCGGCCTTGCCTGAAGTGGTGAAGATCACCGACGCATTGCCGTAGCGGGAAGAGTTCACAAACTCCAAGGCTTCCTCAAGGGTTGCGGCCCGGGTGATGGCGAGGACAGGCCCGAAAAGTTCTTCCCGGATGACATTGTGGTCTGGCCCAGCCCCATCAATAATTGTCGGGGCGAGCTCCGCTCCCCCTGGTCCTCCGTCACGGCGGCCGTCAAGCACGATCTGGCATCCGCCTGCCTCTGCGGCTGCGATCTCAACCTCAATGCGCTCGCGCGATGCTGGTGTCACGACTGGACAGACGTCCGTCTTCGGGTCAGCGCCATCGCCGGTTACAAGCTTTGATGCTGCGTCAACGACAAGCTGGAGTGTCCTGTCCTGCTCCTCTTTGGTGCCAACGAGCACGGCGACCGAACCTGCAAGGCAGCGCTGTCCGGCTGCTCCGAAAGCTGACCCCATGACTCCCTGCGTCATGACATCCGGGTCAGCGTCGGGCATCAAAACCATGGAGTTCTTGGCTCCACCAAGTGCTTGGCAGCGCTTGCCAACTTCAGCGCAGCGGCGGGCGATGATGCGCGCGGTTGTAGCGGATCCGACGAATGAGACGCCATTGATTCCTGGGCTTTCAAGGATTGCCTCAACGCAGTCACGGCCTCCGTTGACAAGGTTTACGACTCCCTTGGGGATCTCCTCAATGCCGTCAATCAGCTCCATGATCCGCATTGAGAC
>JAPLCH010000132.1 GCA_026392325.1 Solirubrobacterales bacterium
GCCATCTTCTTCACTGGGGGCAGCCTCGGCTTGTGGAGACTGATGATCAAGACCTTGCGCTTCTGGCAGGCGATCGCCTCTACGCCGCAGGCCTTGAGCGCATTGCAGCTACAGGAGACACGGAAACAATTGCCCGCTTGAGCCGCCTGATCATGGGCTCCGCCGCCGCGATGGCTGCAAAAGACCCGGCTCAAGCAGATCGCGCCTGGGAAGCCGCGTGCGCTGAGATAGGCAGCACCCGTGGCTGAGCGACCTTCGCACCTGCCTGCGGTATAGGATGTCCGAGCTAGTCGCACCCCGTCCAAAACATGGCTGAACAGAACCGAAAAAGAACTAAGTCTCCCTACACCGTCGATCGCGATATGCCCGGCGCGTTTGAGGGCGAGACAATCACCCGCCGCCGCCTGATGACAGGCACCGCTCATGGCATGGGAGCCCTCGCTGCGGGTGCGTTCGCCCTGCCAGCGATTGGCTTTGCTCTCGGACCGGTTTTTGAACGGCAGAAGTGGCAGTGGCAGGATTTGGGCCCACTCGCTGACTTCAGCTCCGACACTTACAGCCCCAAGACCTTCGAGATCGTCGCGGGAATTGGCGAGGCCGGTTATTCAACCGTTTACGTTCGCCGTTACAACGAAGCGATTGACGGCCCCAAGCGCGACAAGTACGACGACATTGTGGCCGTGTCGACCAGGTGCATGCATCTCGGCTGCGCGGTTCGCTTCGTTCAGGCCGCAGAGCGGTTCGTCTGCCCATGCCATGGCGGCGTCTACGACTTCAAGGGTTCCGTCATTGGCGGACCACCAGTGCGCCCTCTCGACCGTTTCTACACGCAGCAGGTTGATGGTCGAGTCCAGATCGGACCGCGCTACAGCGTCAACTCTGAGTTCACCCGTTTCTCACCACGTGATCCAGGCGAGCCGCTTGACGGAATCGGCCAGTTCATGTACCCAGCACGCTTCTCAACTCCGAAGCTCTCCGACCCACCGACGGGCTGATCCATGCCTGACCTCAAGAAACTTCTTCCGCCAATTCCGGACGCGCTCAAGCTTCAGCCCCGTCGGGCTGGAACAAACCCTGAGCCAAAGGGGCCTGTAGAGCAGGCAGCAGAGGCCGGGACCCACGCAGGAGCCTGGATTGACGAGCGCATGCAGCTTTCAGGGGCTGTTCGTTGGGCAATGGTCCGCAAGGTTCCCCGTCATGACTGGACCTACACACTTGGCTTCTCAGTCATGTTCGCCTTCTTGTCGCAGGCAGTGACAGGCGTCTTCCTCGCAATGGCGTACGACCCGTCGACCACCAACGCCTACGAGTCAATTCGTTACACAACGAACGAAGCTTTCCTAGGCGAATTCCTCCGGGGAATGCACAAGTGGGGTTCGACGGTGATGGTCGTCCTCGTGTTCCTGCACATGGCACAGACATTCTTCTATGGCGCCTACAAGTATCCGCGTGAGCTCAACTGGGTCATCGGAGTGGTCCTCTTGATCCTGACGATGACCATGTCCTTCACGGGCTACCTCCTTCCGTTCGACCAGCGGTCCTACTGGGCCACAATTGTCGGCGTCAACATCAACGGCACTGGTCCAATTGTCGGCCCGTACCTGAGCGATTTCCTCAGAGCCGGTCCGGAGTTCGGAGCCACAACCCTTTCCCGCTTCTACGCGATCCACATGCTTTTGGTGCCTGGGGCCATTGGTGCCATGATCGGCGCCCACTTGTGGCTCGTGACGCGACTGGGCACCACTTCTCCACCATGGAACAAGCCCCGCAAGCAGGCTGACTCATGAATCGCAAGGAAAAAGAAGAGTACCTCCGCGAGTACGGACAACTGAAGGCCGAGGGAGAGCCGTTCTTCCCCTACGCAGTTGCACACGACGGCATTATCGCCGTTGTCATCATGGCGATCATCATTGTGATGTCGCTCGTTCTGGGTGCAGAACTTGGCCCCAAGGCTGACCCGACCTCAACCACTTATGTTCCTCGCCCTGAGTGGTATTTCTTCTTCCTCTTTGAGCTTCTGAGGATCATCAAGCCGCCACAGCTGGTTCCGCTTGCCACGATCGGAGTACCGACGATCGGGATCATCCTGTTGATGCTTCTTCCGTTCCTTGACCGTGGAGCCGAGCGTCATCCCCTCAAGCGTCCAATTGCAACCACAACGGGAATCCTGGTGATTTTCGCAATGGGCTATCTGACCTTCATGGGCGCCTCAGCCGGCTCACCAAACGAGATTGAAATGAAGGCGCCTGCAGCACTTGCAGGCCCTGCACTTGTTGAGTGGGAGAAGGGCCGGATCGTTGTAGGACAGTCAGGCTGCCTTGCATGTCACAAGATTGGCGAGAATGGCAACGACGGGCCTGGGCCGCAGTTGACTCACATCGCAAGCAAGCTTCCCGAGGCTGCGATTGCGCAGACTCTCCGGAACCCGACCGCTCCGATGCCTTCGTTCAAGAATCTCCAGACAGAGTCGCCAGAGAAGTTCAAGGCGATGGTCTCCTTCCTCGGCCAGCTGAACTAGGTTTCAAGCCGTGAGTCCTGCCGAACAGGCGAATGGGGCCGGCAAGGGAACTCTTCCCGAGCCCGAAGTGCGGGAGATGTTTGACCGGATCAGCGGCGTCTACGACCGGATGAATCAGGTGATGACCGCAGGGCTTCACCATCGTTGGCGTGAGAGGGCA
>JAPLCH010000118.1 GCA_026392325.1 Solirubrobacterales bacterium
CTCAAGCAGAAGATCATGGCTGCGATGGAGCCAAAGCGGCCCTCGCTTCGCCCGTTCCAGAAAGATCCAGCGCTTGACCTTCAGGCCATGACTGACGAGTACCTCGTTTATGGACACAGGCTCGAGCCTCCCATCCGCGATACCGCCAAGCTCGCATGGGATGACCTTGACGCGGGCCGGACAGTCCTGTTTGAGGGGGCCCAGGGCGCGCTGCTGGACATTGACCACGGCACCTACCCCTTTGTCACCTCCTCAAACCCAATCGCTGGAGCAGCCTGCGTTGGCGCCGGCGTTGGCCCTCGCGACATTGACGAGGTCTGGGGAATAACCAAGGCCTACGCCACACGGGTCGGGTCAGGACCGTTCCCGACCGAACTTGACGGCGACTTCGGCGAGGAGCTGCGACAGAAGGGTGGCGAGTTTGGAACAACCACCGGAAGGGCCCGTCGTGTCGGTTGGCTTGACCTTGTCGCTCTCCGCTACGCATCCCGGATCAACTCGCTCAGCGCCCTCGTTCTAACGAAGCTGGATGTCCTCTCAGGCCTGGACACCATCAAGGTCTGCACTTCCTACCTTGGTGAAGACGGCGTTGAGTTCCCAGACTTCCCCTACCACCAGAGCGTGCTTCACCACTCGACTGGCAAGTACATCGAGTTGCCGGGCTGGACAGAGGACATCACTGGCTGCAGGAACTTGGAAGAGCTGCCTCAGGCTGCGCTTGACTACATACGCTTCGTCGAGGAGTTCACAGGTGTGCCAATCACCCTCATCGGCGTTGGTCCCTCGCGGGATCAGGTCATTTGGACTGCGGCCAGCGAAGGAACCATCCCTCGCAGGTAACCTGGGGAACTGGCCTCAGCGCCAGTTCTCTACGAGTTCTTCGTCGCTGACAGTGCCGATTCTGCGTGCGGGAACGCCGACGACCACCGTTCGGGGTGAGACATCATGTTTCACGACGGCCCCGCCACCGACAACAGCTTCCTCGCCAACCTCAACTCCTGGCAGAAGGACTGAGCCCCCTCCAATCCGACAGGCACGACGCAGGGTGGCGCCCTTCAACGGAACAGTTCCGTCGTGGCGACCCATGCTGTCGTCATTGGTGGTTATTGCTCCCGGTCCGATAAAGACGTGATCCTCAACCACACTGCCAGTGGTCACATAGACGAGCGTTTGAATTCTCACGCCCTCTCCAATCTGGACATCGTTGTCAATCGTTGTTCCTCTACCAATAACTGAACCGCGGCCAATGGTGGCGCGCTCCCTCACATGCGCCTGATCTCCGATCACAACGCCCGAAGCGAGATGCGCGCCTGCAAGCACGATGGCCCCAGAGCAGACGGTCACGTCATCCTCAATGACTGTCCCTCCGGCAGGCTCTCTGACCGCCCGTGAGTGAGCTGCCAGACGCGGCTCGCGCCCCACGACTGCGTTCTCTCCAATCACAGAGCCCCTGCCAACCTTCACGCCAGACAGGAGGATTGCTCCCGCTTCGATGACAACGTCGGGCCCAATTTCGACGCCGTCACCCACAACAGCTGTGGGTGCGATGACAGCCGTCGGATCAATCCTTGCTGAGCTCATCGTCCTGATGCCAATGCTTCCTGCAGCCTTGAAAGTACGGACACCACTCGCAGGCCGCTGCGGCCGTCGGTTCGAGGAGTAGCGCCAGGCGTTGCGACTGAGCTGACGAAATGCTCCAGCTCCGTGCGAAGTGGCTCGGTGTTACCAAGGCGAGGCGCCCAAGACCCACCCGCACGAGTGATGTACTCGCCCCACGATTGAGTGTCCTCATCGAAGCCCTTGTCGTAAGCCGTCAGTTTGCCCTCTATCCGCATGTCGTCAAATTGCCCTCGATCCGCATGTCGTCAAAGACTGCCATGCGCTTCGAGCCGACAACGGTGATGCGTCGTTCCTTGTGTGGGTCGAGCCACGACAGATGCATGTGAGCTGCGACTCCGGAGGGAAACCGCAGGTACCCGAAGACAACATCCTCGACACCAGGCCGCACATAAGCTTCTCCAACTGCCGTCACCTGCTCGGGTTCCTCTCCGAGGAGGGAGAGGATGACGGCGACATCATGCGCGCCAAGGCTCCAGAGGGCGTTTTCGTCTGATCGGAGCTGACCGAGGTTCTGCCGGTTGCTGTAGACGTAGAGGACATCCCCGAGCTCTCCCTCAGCGATCAAATCCGCCAAAGCAGTGACCGCGGGGTGGTATTCGAGCAGATGGCCCACCATGAGTACCTTGCCTGCAGCGTCAGAGGCATCCACAGCCCTCTGAGCGTCCTCAACCGTCTGGGCCAAGGGTTTCTCCACAAAGCAGTGTTTTCCCGCCTGAAGGACCTTTATGGCCAGATCTGCGTGGGTTGGGACCGGTGTTGCCAGTGCCACGGCATCAATCCCCTCATCAGCAAGGACCTCATCAAGGCTCTGGGTCACTCTCGCCTCCGGGGCAAGTAGCTGTGCCTTGGCCAATGCTTCCGCATCAGCATCACAGATTAAGGCAAGCTCACATGACTGCATCGCCGCAAAGTTGCGGACAAGGTTTGGGCCCCAGTACCCGAGACCTACGACAGCGATCCGTGGACGCGCCCCGTTGGTCGGCACGCTTTAGAGTCTTTGGGACCGGTCGCCGTCAGGACCCGTCACACCACGGAAGTCAAGTGTGAATGGAGCCTTCGCAACCACTTCAGCGTGGTCAACCCCGGCGTGGGCCGTCACGATCACAGCGATGTCGCAAGTATCAAGTCCGGCATTCAGATCCACCGACTCGAGGCCAAAGCGCTCAATCGTAGGAACGTGTGCGTCGTGGTAGGAAAGGTCGGCGCCATCTTCGAGAAGCAGTCGGGCGATCCGCAGGGCCGGAGCCTCACGCATGTCACCGACACCCGACTTGTAGGACACGCCCACGAGAAGCACCTTGGAGCCCCGAACTGGGAGCCCTCGGTCGTTCAGTGAGCGGGCGATTCTGTCAACGCAGTAGTAAGGCATCTGCTGGTTGACCTTGCCGGCAAGCTCGATGAACTCCGTGGACATGTCGAACTGCCTGGCACGCCATGCCAGATAGAAAGGGTCAACAGGAAGGCAGTGGCCGCCCATTCCCGGACCTGGCTCAAACCGCATGAACCCGTATGGCTTGGTTGACGCTGCGTCGACCACTTCCCAGATGTCAATGCCCATCCGGTCGGAAATCATGGCAAGCTCATTTACGAGGGCAATATTGACCGAGCGGAAGATGTTCTCAAGCAGCTTTGTCATCTCAGCAGCTTCAAGTGAGCTGACGGGAAGTACGTGATCGCAGACCACGGAGTAAAGCTCGGTGGCTCTGGCGAGGCAATCCTCGGTAAGTCCACCGAGAACCTTTGGTGTCGTCCTGAGCGTGTGGTCTGTGCGACCCGGGTCAACGCGTTCAGGGGAGTAAGCGACGGCGAAGTCCTCTCCCGCAACCAAGCCGCCTTGCTCCAAAATCGGGATCAAGCACTCACGTGTGGTGCCAGGATAAGTAGTTGACTCAAGCACGACCAGCTGTCCAGAACGGATGATGCTTCCGATTGTTCGACCAGATCCCTCAACCGCTCCCAGATCAGGCTCGCGGTTCTCAGTAAGTGGCGTTGGGACGCAAATCACAATCGCGTCACACTCGGCAAGGTTCTCAGGTTGGTCACTCCACTTTGCAAGTCCGGAGACGGCGGCGAGCTCAGCTTCTGAAATGTCCTCAACGTGGCTCTTGCCCGACCTCAGGGCGTCAAGCAGCGATACGGAAACATCAAAGCCAGTTACCTCGTGCCCCTCGCGTGCAAAAGCCACAAGTAATGGAAGTCCCACATAGCCAAGTCCAACGATTCCGATTCTCATATGGCGGGAAGTATAAGTGCCTCTGCGACTCGCGCGCCAGCATGGGCATCGCCGTACAAAAGCGGATGGTCTTCCGGCATGTCCAGAAGCAGCGCCGACAAAGCTGCCTGGGGATCAAGACCAACCAGAACATTCCACCCTGCCGCGACTGTCTCAGTCCACTCGGTGGAAGTCCGCAGCGTCACACACGGAATCCTGCAGAGATAAGCCTCCTTCTGGGCACCCCCTGAATCGGTGACGAGGGCCTTCGCGTTGACTAAGAGCGACTGGAAGTCGATGTACCCAAGCGGCTCTGTAACGGTCAGTCCGTTGATCGAGTCCAGCCTGTTCCTGAGGTCGAAGCTCTCAAGTCGGTCTGCCGTGCGCGGATGCAACGGGAGAACCGCTGGGATGGGCAACGCCTCAAGCACGGCGACGAACTTGGTCAATGCCTCCTCAGTGTCGACGGTGGCAACTCGATGCGCTGTTACAAGAAGGAAGCCTCCTGGTTGAAGACCCAGCCGTTCCAAAACCGCGGTTCTCCCACGGACCCGGTCCGACACCATCTCGACCACATCAGCCATCACATCCCCGACAAGCTCAATGCGGCCCCCGAGGGCCTCATTCTCAAGGTTGCTGACGGCAACGGGGGTGGAGCAGAGCAGCAGGGCCGACCGTTTGTCAGTTTCGATCCTGTTGCGTTCCTCGGGCATCGCCAAGTCGAAGCTGCGCATACCTGCCTCCACATGAGCGATCTTGATGCCAGCCGTCTCGGCCGCCAAGGCTCCACCCAGAGTGGAATTCGTGTCGCCGTACAACAGCACCCAATCCGGCTCGTACTCGAAAAGCAACGGGCCGAGCGCCGTTGACATCAGCTCAACCTGGTCCCCATCGACTCCACCGGAGATCTCAAGGTTGTGGGCCGGAGCCGGAATTCCCAATTCATCGAAGAACACATCCGACAGCTCCGGGTCATGGTGCTGGCCGGTATGCACAAGGACCTCATCTGCAACCTCACGCAGAGGCCCAGAAACTGCTGCTGCCTTTACAAACTGCGGGCGGTTACCGACAACCGTGACGATGCGCGGGCGCGCTGCCAAGGGATCAGCTGCCCCCAAGGGCGCTGCCAACAAGGTCACTCAACCGACCTGCAAGGTCAACGGTCATCGGACCGTTGACAGGAAGTTCATGGCCATCTACCGCGCTGACAGCCTGTATCTTCCCCAGGAGATCGGGGAGATGAATTGACTTCTCCGTGGCGCCAGTGATCGTAAGGATGTGACGCCTGGTGATCGACTCAAGAATCCGATCCGCGAGTGGCGGTGTGAACACCTCGGAGTTGGTCACCCAAAAGAACGTTGACGTCGGAGCCTCGAGGACCATTCCCTCCGGGGTAATGAGAAGCGCCTCGTCCGCGCCCTTCTCGACCGCCAGCCGCCCCGCCAGCATGTTGGCCGCGTAGGACAGAGACTTGACTCCGTCCAAGACCACACTCGGTTGATAAGTGACAGAAGCAAGGCTGACTGCGAGACCGCGGGCTGGAAGCGGCTCCGTCAACAAGAGCCTTATGCCCCCACGGGTAATCACAATCCGAAGGCAGCCGTCTCGACTTCCGTACTCCGAAAGAACGGCCGTAACCTCAGACTTGAGGGCTGCCTCGTCATACGGAAGGCGAAGGTTGGCAGCTGAAGCAGCAAGCCTGACGTAGTGCTCTTCCAATGCAAAGGGAACTCCGGAGTAAAGCCTTGCCACCTCAAAAACCCCGTCGCCGCGCAGAAGACCGTCATCAGTGGCCGGAATGTAAGCCGCGCTGACGTCACTGAGGACACCGTTGATGGAGGCGATTTCAGCACTCATCTAGTGGGCCGTGTAGGAATCGAACCTACAACCTTGGGATTAAGAGTCCCCTGCTCTGCCAATTGAGCTAACGGCCCGTGTGGATGGAAGCCAATGTGACTTCCACACAAGGCGCGAGTTTATCCGCCCAGAGGCGAAGCCGCGCTGCCCTGAGCGGCTTGTTTCGCCGCCTGCTGTTTCTGAAGCTTGTACTGGGCCTTGGCGGAGATGAATTGATTCTTCAAAGTTGCCCTCTGCGCCTTGGGGGAAAGCGCAAGCGCCTTGGCCCCAGCCTGGTTGCCAATCGAGTTGTCTCCGCCCAGATAGGCGGCAATCGCAAGCTGTGTGTAACTGGCAGCGCTCGGTTCTGCCGCGACGACGATCTGCCATGCGCGAACACCGTTCTTGCCATCAGAAAGACCGCCTGAGCTGTACGCCTGAGCCATCAGCTTGGCGAGAGTGAGGTCAACCGTTCCATTCTGAAGCGCGAGGTACCGAAGCCAATCAGTTGATGCTGCCTCAAGCTGCGCCTTCCCTTGAGGTGTGTACTGGCCCGATGTCGTATCGAACCCTGCACTTGCAGCCTGGAAACGAAGCCTTGCGGCTGCTCCCCACTGCTTAGCCTGCTGAGCGGGTGTCTGCTTGGGGGCGCCAACCACGATCACTGACGCTCCAGCCTTCTTCTCCGCGCTGAGTGCCTGCGATTCAAGCGAGGAGCCGGAAGATCCCCCGCCCTTGTTCTGATCCGAGTTGAGAAGACCGAATCCGCTGCCACCAACCCCAAAGAGCACAAGCCCTCCGCCAATCAAAACAGCGAGAAATACATAGACCACCTTGACTACACGGCGCCGGCCACTTGCACGTAGGTCAAAAAGCATCAGTCGCTGAGGTCCTCTTCATTGTGTGGGTTGTTTGGGTTGAAACTGGTTGAACTTGCTTCGGATGTTGGCATGTCTGCGTTTGGATCATCCAGGTGCGTGTCCAGCGCCCACCCGTCTCCCTCCACATCATCTCCATCCCGACGCTCTGCAAGCTTCAGCAAGAGAATACTCACCACATAGAGCACAAGCAACGGTGCCATCTCCATGAGTGTCGTTACTGGGTCAACCCCGGGCAGAAGGGCTGCCACAACTGCGATGCCAACAATGATGTACCGCCAATGCCGAACCAGCGCGCCACTGCTCACCAGCCCCGCCCGGTTGAGTGCCAGAAGCCCGACAGGAACTTGGAATATCAACCCCATCACGAGCAGCACTGTTGCCACGAATGCGTAGTACTCCTTGGCCTGCACGAGGATGTCGAAAGAACCGGAGTTGAAGTTCTGGAGGAAGCTGACTGCAGGAGGAAGCACCATCTCGTAGCCGAAAAACACGCCCGTGCTGAAAAGAACTGGGACCATCATCATCAGCGGCAACACAACTCTGCGCTCCCGCCTGTTGAAAGCAGGAAGGATGAACCCGTAGATCTGCCACAGGATGATTGGCAGACTGAGGAGAAGTGCAAAGTAGGCCGACACCGTAAGCGTTGCTGTAAATGGCTCCCCGACTCCGGGAAGGTCCGCTGCTGCTGCGGTCAAACCGTCTGCGAGCTTGGTGAAATCAGCCTTCTGGCCAGCCGGAGTTGCTGGCGATGCGGCCAGGTCCCTGGCTCCCTTGGCCGCTACTCCAAGCTCTTTGCCCAGCCGAACTCCAACCTCCGGCGTTGAGCTGATCGCCCCAGTCGACAGCCCATTGGGAGTCCCCGCATCCTTGAGTGGCTGGTTCAGAATCTTCAGCAGGGCGGCGTTCTGCCAGAAACACAGCGCAAAGGCAATGGCAAGGGTGAGCACGCATGTGACCAGCCGCGAACGCAGCTCATCGAGATGATCGATGATCGAGATTCGGTCTTCGTGACCGACCTTGCTCAAGACTGAGGCCACGGCTCGCCCTTCTGTCTGACTGAAGTCAGGCTGAGCCGTTGGAGTCGGACTTACCCGCCTCGTGAGGGGGGACGCTTGACGCAGCGGGGGTGGACTCTGGAGCCGATGCAGTAGCTGGCGCTGCAGCCTTCTGGCCTTCCTCGAGTTCGTCGGAGTCATGGTGCGCAGTCAGCGACTCCTTGAACTCCCTCATGCTCCGGCCAAGTGCCCGGCCAGCCTGAGGAAGTCGCTTCGGCCCAAAGACAAGCAGCACGATGCCCAGCACGACAGCAATTTCAAGTGGTCCTACCTGATTGAACATTCTTCTCCGGTCTCTCCTGGCCCGCACTCGTAGCGGAAATTGAATCCTCTTGAGACTAGCGCGGGAAGATCCGTAACGCCTTGCTTGCCAAGCATCGCTGCCCGGTCAGGAAACCCTGTCCACCAAGGCTCGGGCCACGAGATGGAATGCCTGCGGTGAAACGCCGTCCATTGTCTCAACAGCTTTGTTGGCCGTCACAATCCAATCGTCAGCGGTTTTGCGAACCGCGTCAAGGGCTCCCGTTGCCTCAATCCGGTCGCAGATCGCTTCGGCATCCTCGGGGCGGAGCTCACGGAGATCAAGTGCAGCCAGCACGGGGTCTCGCTCTCTGGCCACAATCAATGGCAAGGTCACGGTCCCATCAAGCAGGTCTGTTCCGCGCGGCTTCCCCGTCCGTTCCACCGGTCCGGCTACGTCGAGCACATCATCAAGCATTTGGAAGGCGACTCCCACAGCATTTGCGAACTCCTGAGTCGGGACAGGATCCACCCCTCCCGCACGAGACCCGAGTGCTGCGGCTGCCTGAAAGAGCCGGGCTGTCTTCAGACGACAGCGGACCAGATACCGCTCTCTCGTTACCTCAACATCCCAAGCGTCCGCTCGCTGCAGAAGCTCCCCCCGGGCCAGATCAGAACCAGCTTGGGCCAGAAGCTCAACATCTTCAGCTCCGCTGTGAACAAGCTCTCCAAAAGCTGCGGCAAACAGCCAGTCACCGACGGCAACGGCCATCTCGCGGCCTCCAGACGCGGCAACGGTGGCTTTACCCCGTCGAGTCGCGGCTGCATCCAATATGTCGTCGTGGACAAGCGTTGCCGCATGGACAAGCTCAACGGCGACTCCTGCGCGAACAACTGCCTCCGGACTCTCCGGGTTCGGTCCAGCACTCAGCACCGCAAGCAGCGGCCGAAGCCGCTTACCGCCTCCACCGACGGCGGCCTGCGCATACTCCGCGATCGGACCACCAGCCCCCGCTGTGATCTCTGAAAGCCTCTCCTCAACCCCGCAGCTTCAAGAACCGCGAGTACCTCCTGCGCCGGCACCGTTACTCAGGCTGCCGGTTTGCGGCCAATGTGGGTCGCGATGATTCCACCTGCGGTCAAGATCCAACGAATATCTTCCAAGCCCGCGGAAGACATGGTTGCAGCCAACCCCTCAGGGCCCGGGAACCGTCGGACTGAATTTGGCAGGTAGTCGTATGCGGCAGAGTCGCCCGCGAATTTGCCCATGGTTGGAACGATCCGGTCAAACCAGAGCTGGTGGAAAGTGGAGAGCGGGGCCTTGGTTGGAGTGGTTATCTCCAGAACAACAACGCGACCACCGGGCTTCACCACGCGGGTCATCTCAGAGAGCCCCTTCTCCAAATCCTTGAAATTCCGTGCTCCGAAACCAACGGTCGCAGCATCGAACACATCATCTGGGTAAGGCAGATCCATTGCGTTGGCCCACTCAAAGCGGACCTCTGAAAGCTCCTTGGCGCTCGCCTTGACGCGGGCAAGGTCAAGCATTGGTTCAGAGAAGTCCGAGCCCACAACATGCCCTTCAGGACCAACTCGCTTTACAAGCTCAATTGCCAAGTCCCCCGTGCCTGTTGCGACATCAAGAACGCGTCCGCCGAGTGGAACCTCTGCAAGGTCAGCTGCCCTCTCACGCCAACGATGGTGAAGCCCTGCGGTCATCACCTGATTCATCCGGTCGTAGACGCCGCTGATCCGGTCAAACATCTCCCGCACTTCGGGCTCGGGAAGAGTTCCCTTGCTGGACCCATTCGCCTGTTCGGCAGGAGTCACGGCTTGAAACCTAGTTCAGCTGGCCGAGGAAGGAGACCATCGCCTTGAACTTCTCTGGCGACTCTGTC
>JAPLCH010000250.1:0-11861 GCA_026392325.1 Solirubrobacterales bacterium
TGTCGGAGCTGGCATGGCAGGACTCGCTGCAGCAGCGGACTTACTCAAGCGGGGCTTCTCGGTGACTGTGCTTGAGGCCCGCGACCGTGTTGGTGGGCGAGTTCAGACAGTCTCAGTCTCAGGCACCCCGATTGATCTGGGTGCAGCCTGGATCCACGATCAGAACGGGAATCCGCTGACGGCAGTCGCGAAGCGGGCGGGCGTACGCACACTGACCACCGATTATGAGTCCGTTGCCCTGCGCAACTCGACGGGCCAGGTGGTTGGCAACGCGACTGTTGACGCAGCTGCATCACAGCAGGATCAGATTTTCGGTTCCCTCGCCGACCAAGCTGAATCCGACGAGGACAGCGCCAACCTGAGGTTCAGCGACGCTTACTCGGAGGCAGTCGGTGAAGGTGAGTCACTTAGCCCTCAGGCTGAGCGAACGCTCGATTGGCTGACAGGCGTTGCTTTGCCGCTTGATTTGGCCGCCGACACGTCAGAGATTTCGCTGGCAGGCTGGAATGAGGGGGAAACATACTCTGAGGGCGGTGACGCGCTGGTTGTCGGTGGGGCAAGCCAATTGGTGAGTGCTGTCGGAGAAGGTGTCTCAGTTCATAAGGGTGTCGCCGTCGCCTCTGTTGAACAGAATTCAACTGGCGTCCTCGTCACGGCCCGGTCGGGCGAGCGGTTTCGCGCACGCTGCTGTGTCGTAACCGTCCCGCTGGGGGTGTTGCGCAGTGAGGCAATCACATTCACGCCGCCGCTCCCAATAACCCATCGTCAAGCAATCGCCGCTTTGCGGATGGGGACTTTGGACAAGGTTGTTCTCCGATACGAGGAGCAGTGGTGGCCGGATGTCACGCAGCTTGGCGTGATCGGCTCGCCCATCAACAAGACGGTCAGCACCTTCAATATGCAAGCTGCTAGCGGGGTTCCATTGCTTGTTGCTTTCACGGGCGGAAGCTATGCCCGTTCAGTTGAGAGGCTTGACGATGAGGCAACCGTCGACCTGATCACTGAGGATCTGGTTCGTGGCTTCGGGGCGGCAGCTCGCGACCCTGAATGGTCGCGTGTCACCCGGTGGTCTGAGGACAAGTGGGCTCTGGGTTCGTATTCATACATGCCGCCTGGTGCTTCCGTCGATGATCGGGCCGCATTTGGAACTCCGGCAGGAAGGGTTGTTTTCGCTGGAGAACACACGAGCGTGGAGCGTCCGGCGACGATGGACGGGGCCTACCGGTCCGGTTTGGCGGCAGCAAAGCAATCCGTTAGCCTGCTGAGTCCCGAATGAGCGAGCTTGGGGAAACCAGCGGCGGCACTCCGCTCAGTCGCCGCACCCTGCTGGGAGCAGGAGCGTCCCTGGGTATTGGGGCCCTCCTGGCGTCGTGCGCTGAGGAGTCAAACTCGGAAGTGAGGTCGCTCGCGCCCCCAATTGATGCTCGCGCTGCCCGACTTCCGTATCGGCAGGATGATCCGCGTTGGGGAAGCGATCTGATGTGGGATCGCAACTTGGTGTTGCGGGCAGCAACCGAACTTGATGGGTTGCCCAAGGCTGATGCCGCAGCGTTGATCCGGGAGTACGACGATGGCAACAACATCTCGAACGAGGGTTGTCAGCTGACTTGTATTGCGATGGTCATGCGGCTCTTTGACCCGCAGGCTAATCCCGCGTGGACACCCGCGACATTGAACGATGCTGCTCATGAAGGGTTCGAATACACGCTTTCAGGGCTTTCACTTACGACCCTTTATCCAGACATAGCTGCTGACATGACGGAGGGACACATTCAGCTGCTCGCCAAGGAGGAGTACCCAGCTGCGGTCAAGCCTTGGCCACTGGTGACGGTCAGCGACTCGCCACTTGTGAGGGCCTATCTGAGTCTTTCCCCGCGTGAGCGCAGTGGGGTACTGGTGATGTTGAAGACTGGCACCTACGACGACACGGTCGCATCGCATTATGTGTTGCTGGACCCTGATTCGCGTGAGTCGGCAAGTGTCGCCGACGCCCTAATCCTTGATCCGGCAATGCCACTTGACGCAAAGGGTCCGTGGCGACTGAGCGACTCGGCAAAGCTGATCACCGGTGACCCTGAGATCCAAAATGGCTGGAAGCAGGGCCACATCACCCCGACCCAGATCGGGGGCGCGTGGGCGTTTGCACGCTGGGACGCAAAGGCGGGAAGGCCGTTTGCAGCGTCGTTCGTGCAGGCTTGGGCTTCCGAGCTTGCACGCTGACGCGGGACTCAGCGGTTAGCCTCAGCGAATGTCACTACATCGCCATGAGCCCGAGGCTGAACCGCTGGACATCAACCCTTTCATTGCAGGCGGGGCCGAGGGTGACGTTCCGAAGAACCGAATTCCTGAGGGACAGATGTCAGCCGATTCGGCGTATCAGGTGGTTCACGATGAGGTAATGCTCGATGGCAACGCGCGTTTGAATACTGCGACGTTCGTGACCACGTGGATGGAGCCGCAGGCGAAGCAGCTGATCGGCGAGACCTTGGACAAGAACATGATTGACAAGGACGAGTACCCGATGACAGCGGAGCTTGAGCGCCGCTGCGTGAACATAATTGCTGACCTTTGGCACGCTGGTGACAGTGGCGGCAAGGCGACTGGAACTTCAACGATCGGGTCGAGCGAGGCAGCAATGTTGGCTGGGATGTCGCTCAAGTGGCGCTGGCGTGACCGGATGAAGGCTGCGGGCAAACCCATTGACAAGCCGAACATCGTGATGGGCGCAAATGTTCAGGTCTGCTGGGAAAAATTCTGCCGCTATTGGGATATTGAGCCGCGCATGGTTCCAGTCGAGGAGGGAATTCTGCATTTGACAGCAGAGCGAGCAATCCCCTTCTGCGATGAGAACACGATTGGTGTTGTGGCGATCCTTGGAAGTACTTACGACGGCAGCTACGAGCCAGTTGCGGAGATTTCTGCCGCGCTGGACAAACTCCAGGCGGATAGCGGACTGGATATCCCAATTCATGTTGATGCTGCTTCCGGTGGCTTTGTCGCGCCTTTCTCACAGCCCGATCTGATTTGGGATTTTCAGCTTGAGCGGGTCCAGTCGATCAACGCATCGGGCCATAAGTTTGGATTGGTCTACCCCGGCGTCGGTTGGGTCGTCTGGCGTGACGCGGATGCCCTCCCCAAGGATTTGATCTTCAACGTGAACTATTTGGGAGGCGATATGCCGACGTTCGCGATCAACTTCTCGCGTCCAGGGTCCCAGATTGTTGCCCAGTACTACACGTTTCTGAGGCTTGGACGTGCTGGATTCAAGGAGGTGCAGGATTCCTGCATCCGTGTTGCCGGTCAGCTGGTTGATGGCTTTGAACGGGTCGGGCCCTTTGAAGCGATCAACCGGGGTGATGAGCTGCCGGTGATAGCAGTGAAGTTGAAGGACGAGGTGACCGGGTACACGGTCTTTGACATCTCACGTGGATTGCGCGCCGCGGGCTGGCAGGTGCCCGCGTATACGTTCCCGGCGAACATGGAAAACCTCGCCGTCCTGCGGGTTGTCGTTCGCCATGGGATGACATCCGACCTCGCGGACCTTCTGCTTGGCGATCTTGAGCGGGTGATCGCAGACTTGGAGAAGTTCGGCGGGCGGGCCGAGGAGCAAGACCCAGCCCAGACTTTCCACCACTGACCTACCAGCGCCCCGCCGAAGCGGGACGCTGGTTTTTAGCTGCAGGTCAGTTAGGGAAGCTTGGTGATCTTCGGGTACTTCCAGGTGCCACTGAGAGCGCTGGCCTTGGGAAGGTAGATCCTGAGCATCACGTTGAACTGCGCTTCCGGAGCCGGAAGCCAGTTTGCCGTGCCACGCAGTGCGGTTGACGGCTGAGCAGCACTCACAATGATGTCCTGCGATCCGTCAGTATTGAGGATCTTGCCTGGCGTCCTGTCGCCGATGGCAAAGCGCCCCAACGAGTTGGGAATGAAGAACTGGTCTTGGGCATACATCGTGATTGACCAGAAGGCGTTGTTCGGCGGCAATTGTCCCGCGGCGAAGTGGATCTTGTACTTGGCTCCACCTGACCCGTCCAATGTCTTGCCCGCGTAGTCAGTGACCGCTGCCGGGTAGATCGCTTCTTCGGGCTTGTTCGCTCCGATTCCAAGCTCGGCGATGATCGCTCTGGTCAGATAATCCTTGCCGTATACGCCTACTCCGTCAAAGAGAATCCAGCCGTTGCGCTTGGCAAGTGAGGCCTTCTTCTTTGTCTGAAGGCCTGCGTCAATCTTGGCCTGACCTGCCACAGCACCCTTGACGAGCTCGGCAATAACCGCGGCGCTTTGGGTCTTGTTCGGATCAAGAGCGGGTCCAATGCCGTACTTCTTGAGGCCCTTGAGGAGCGTGGCATCAGCTGCCGGTGGCGCCTGTGACTTGGTAACAGTGCCGAACTCCTTGAAGTAAGCGGCGTTGGGAAGCATCGCGATTGGGGTTGCGGCGGTGTCACCTGGTTTTGACAGATTGAGTCCGGGAAGGAAGGTCCCGGCGTCGACAGCACTGTTGCGCTGGGCTGTGATTCCATTCTGGATTGCGAGTGCGTTTGGCACGTCCGCTTGGTTGTCAACAAGGGTGCGGCCGATAACCCAGACGAGGTTTGTCGTCGCGTGAATGGTTGAGGACACGCTCCGCTTGAGCGGGTCAGTGGTCTTGTTCCAGTTCGGACCGACAAGTGCGTAATTGCCGCCTGCTGTGCCGGTGGTTCGGTTGCCAATGTAACCAGTCACATTGGTGTAACTGTCAAGCAGTTCAAGCGCGAAGTAGCGGCTGCCAGTCGCTGGAGTGTGGATGATGATCGGGCCTGAACTCAGGTCCAGAACCATGATCGTGTAGAGCGTGTCAGCGTTTGGCTTGACCACAGTGCGCGTCAGGTCGGTTGCCAGATACTGGACGTTGAGAACCATGTTCTGCGGGAAGCGATTGACATTCCGGCTCATGTAAACCGGTGCGTAGCCATAGATGTACGCGTCTGAGCCAACCTTCTGGATGGCCTTCTTCTGGGCTGACGACAGTGATGCGGATGCCGTGGTTGGGACCGCCAAAATAACCATCGCTGCAAGTGCCAAAAGCAGATTTGCTCGAATCGAACGCCTTGTCATCAGTAAAGACCTCTCCCCTTGTTGATTACTGCTCCCCCAGAGCTTACAGACGCCGTGTCACATTCGCCACAGTTGACCGTCCGTTCGAGCGACTGACCCTGTGATTAGGCTGACGCCATGACTACTAACGCCAAGAGCCTGATTGCCATCGCTACCGTTCTGGCGATCGGAATCATCGTCGCGCTGATCGCGACCACCGGCGGTGGGACGTCAACAACTTCGCAGTCAACTTCCACCAAGCAGTCGTCCACGGCAACCGCGCCGACCACTCAGTCGAGTCAGACAACGACGAGCCAGCCAACAACTTCAACGACTCAGTCGACCACTACGACGACTCAGTCAACTACCACGACGGTTCCGAGCAACTGATCCTCAGGCTGGTGACTTGACCGGCCCGCCGTGGCCGCGGAGCGCACCGCATCCATTTGGCCCAGCTTTGATCTGCGCATCACTCGGTGGGTCAAGCGCAAGCAGCTCCGGCACCGTGACGGCCGTCAGGTGATTCTTTTTCAGCTGCGGAAGGATGTACGGGAGGGCGCGAATTGTCTGCCCACGATTCTCATGCATCAGGATGATCGCCCCAGGCTTCAACCCGGCGATTACATTCCTGGCGATTCCCGCGTAGTTGGCTCCCTGTGAATCCTCAGAGTCCACATCCCAAATGATCTCTGCGAGGCCAAGCTGGGCGGTGATTGCGTCGATTGAATCGTTGCGAGCACCGTAGGGAGGCCTGAAAACACTCACCGTGTTGCCTGTGACGCTGTGGGCCATTGAGGTCGTGTCCGCTATCTGGCGGTGGACTGAGGCAAGGTCCTCTCCGGGAAGGTACGGGTGCGTCCAAGAGTGGTTACCCGTGGCCGCGAGGTATGTCTCCTTCTGAGCCCAAGATTTCCAAGTGGGGTCACGGAGGCGTTCGCCGATCACAAAGAAGGTTGCCCTTGCGTGCCACTTCTTGAGCTTCTTCATGGCGAAATGCGTGTAGGCGCCTGGCCCGTCGTCAAAGGTCAAGGCGACATACCGACCGTTGTGACCTCCGGCGCAGTAGATCGGCTTGCCGAACTTGGCCAACCGGGCGACAGCGGCCGCCTCCTGAGCAGGAGTGGAGAGTGGCTTTGTCCAAGCCGGAGCAGAGCTTGAACCGCTTGCAGTGCCATTGGCGTTTGTGCCGTCAGATCCGGATGATGCAGGCGCAGACCCGGCTGAGGAAACACTCTTGGGCGTCCCTTCAGACTGCCCGTTGACAGCGAACACGATCCCCGCTCCCAGAAGCGCGAGCAGCAGAGCAGCAGCAGCCGTGAAGCGCGTCCGCCTGGATGAGCTCTGGCGCGAGTCGTTGCGACGCTCACGGAGATGGTCGGGGTCGTAGGTCACCTAGCAATCATGCCCAAGACCAGAGCTTCACGGCGCGATTGGGCGCGGCTCGGCGGTTCGGGAGGCGCAGACTACGGTGCGGAAATGACTGCTGGTGCGCCGCAGTCAACCAAGACCTGTGGAAGCTCTACAGAGCCGTCCTCGCGCTGGCCGTTCTCAAGCAGAGCAATCAGAGTTCGGCCCACTGCCACCGCAGTGCCATTCAACGTATGGAGGATCTCCGGCTTTCCGCCGCCCTCTGGCCGCATACGGATGCTGAGTCGACGGGCCTGAAAATCGGTCGTATTCGAGCACGATGTGAGTTCGCGCCAGCGGCCTTGTCCGGGCAGCCATGCTTCGCAGTCAAATTTCTTTGCGGCTGAAGCTCCAAGCTCAGCAACCCCAATGTTCACGACTCGATACGGAATTTGAAGGTCGGTCAGGATCTTCTCTTCAAGCGCGAGGATGCGCTCGTGCTCAGCCTCAGACTGGTCGGGCGGAACAAGGCTGTACATCTCAACCTTGTCGAATTGATGAACCCGGAAGACACCTCGCGTGTCCTTACCGGCCGATCCTGCCTCACGCCTGAAGCATGGGGAGAACCCCGCATAGCGGAGGGGAAGATCGCCCTGCTCAATAATCGACCCGGCGTTAAGTCCGGCCAGAGCAACCTCACTGGTTCCTGTCAGGTAAAGGTCATCGTCGGCCAGGCGGTAGATCTGCTGCTCAGTATCCGGGAGGAAACCGGTCCCAAAAAGGGCCTCTTCACGCACTAGCACTGGTGGAATGACTGGCTCGAAGCCCTCCCCTTGCAGGAGCTCCAGCGCATAACGCACGAGGGCAAGCTCAACCATGACGAGCGGCCCGCGCAGATAGGCGAAACGAGCGCCTGAAAGGCGTGCGGCTGCCTCCATGTCAATCATTCCCCCTGCGAGCTCCAGGTGGTCCTTGCCTTCAGCCCCATGCTCGCCAACCTCGCGCAGAACAGTGTCCTCGCTGGCCGCGTCAGCAGCAGGCGGGTTGGGGAGTGTGGCAAGCAGGCGGTCAAGCTCAGCCTTGGCTCCGGATTCCGCGTCGGATGCCTCGCGCCCCTTGGCGGCGAGTGCGGCGAGCTGCTGGCGCTCTTCCTCCGTTGGGGCGCCCTTGCGACCCTTTGACCCGGCATTCAGTTCCGCGCGGGCCTCCTCTGCCGCGGCTGTTGCATTCCGCCAAGTGGCATCAAGTGCAAGGACCTCGTCAAGGCGAACATCAGAACCATCTTCGCGACGTGAAAGAGCAGCACGAATTGGATCGGGGTCAGAGCGGAGAGCCTTAAGGTCGAGCATCAGTCACCTCGACCGGGATTTGCGGATCTGCGGGGCGCCCGCTGATCAGCGAGCGACCTTCTGCAGGTACGCGATGAGTGCCGTGAGCTGTTCAGCGGTGAGCAGCTGGCCGAAGTTCGCTGGCATGATCCCCTTCTGGTATCCGGGGACGATCTCCGCGTTCGGATTAACAATCGCGGTGTTCAAGGCAGCCGCTGTGTCAGCGCCTACACCCTCAAGCGTTGGTCCAATCTTTCCAGCGGCGTTCGCGGCCTTCAGGACGTGACACGCAGCACAGCCGTTCTGGGCAAATACCTGAGCACCAAGTGCAGCAAGGTCTTGCTTTGGTGGAGCAGCTGCGGCGGATGAGCCGGAACCCATCGCCCCAGGCGATGGTGGCGTGTTCACATCGGCGCCTGCGTACTTGGCGACGAAGGCCGCGAGCAGCTTGGCCTCGGCTCCGCTGACGATGTTCTGTGGCATTACAGCCCCAGAGAACCCGCCGTTCTGAATTGCGTAGATGACGCGCTCGTAGGATTCCTTACGAACGTTGAAGTTTGGCCCGTTGTTGCGCATCCCGCTGCGGGGGTTGGCTGCGGATCCGTTTGCTCCGGCCACGGCGAGTGTGTGGCAGCCGGCGCAGCGGTCTTGGAACAGCACTGCTGCACTGTGGGCAGGCGTGCTGCTTGCAACAGTGATCTCCTGAGTTCCGCATGCTGAAACAGCGATGGCGGAGAGCCCCGCGAGAGCGATTGCAAAGAAGGTCTTTGGACGAGCGAAACGCATCGGTGCGGGATGCTAGCTGACAAGGCCACTGCCGGGCGGGAAGGACACGGACCACGGGCGGCGAAGCGTGTTGTAACCCCGGTGCCGACCAGGGACAGACGGCTCGCAAATTTTGGACTTTTAGTCCGCGCGAGGTGTCCTCCAACGGCGGCAACCAATTGGACGGCACCGGGGCGCTGCAACCTGTCCCGACCGTTCAGTTGGGATGATGAACGGCAGTGACCGAGTCAACACCGCCAGACGCAGCTGACCTCAAGCAAGCCTTTGCGAGATTCCCAACGGGAGTCGCAGTCATCTGCGCCCGGGACGCCGACGGCAATGACGGAGGGATGACAGCCAATGCGATCTGCTCCCTCTCACTCGACCCGCTGCTCCTGCTGGTGTGTTTTGAGAATCAGGCGAGAACACTGCCCCTGGTCAAAACGGCAGGTCGTTTCTCCATCAGCATCCTTGCCGAGGGAGCCCAGGCGATGGCTGACCGGTTCGCGTCAAAGATCGCGGAGGGCGAGAAGCTCCGCGGCGTTCCAAGTAGTGAAGAGGCTGGGGTTCCGGTACTTGACGACTCAATCGCTTGGGCCGTCTGCAGCCTCAAGGAAACACTTCCTGGCGGAGATCACACGATTGTCATCGGTGAGCTTGAAGCTGTTGGAACCAGTCAGGGCAGGCCGTTGGTCTGGTTTGACGGCGCCTACGGCTCGCTCAGCGATGCTGACGATTCCGCTCAGGCCTGACTTCTAGAAGGCTCCTGCTGCCCTGAGCAGCAGTACGCAGCAGACGAACAGTGCGACGGTCTCCACTCCCAGCTCCCTTAGAGCTATCTGCCTCGCCAGCTTCTCCTGCTCATCCGCTGGAAGCGCGTTTACGCCGGCCGAGTCAGTGATCCCGAGTCGGCCGACCACAGAGGTTGCCGATGCAAGCCTCAGCTGTTCGGCAGCGAAAGAGACGGCAGCAGCCATCAGCGAATAACCGTAGGCCAGTCCGTATCCGGACTCGCCCAGGCCGGCGATCAGAAAGGCTCCGAGTACGGCGGCAACAACTATCGCCCCCTGTGCGGCCCGAATCGCAAGCCAAGCCTTGGGGTGTGCAAACCCGGAGCGGAAGGCGATCGCCCCGATAATTGCTGCTGCCAAACATGCAACTGCGGCAATCCAGCAAATAAGTTCATAAGTAGTGGTCATAGGCTCTTTTCCCCATAGTTTGCTGGCCTTGCGAAAGTGCGATATCGCACTAAGTAACAGGTTGTTACAAAGTCCCCCCTCGCGGTGCTATAAAAGCTGTCCGCCCTCATGCTGAACTCCTATCTTCCAGCAATCGTCCTTCTCCTTCTCGGTGGCATCGTGGGAACGTTCTTCGCGCTCATGAACGGGTTCTTCGGACCCAAGACGAACCGGCGCTCCGAATCCAAGCTTTCTCCCTACGAATGTGGTCTTCCGTCTGAAGTCCAGCAGGGCTTCCGCTTTGGGATTTCGTTCTACATGATCGCAATGCTGTTCATCGTGTTCGACATCGAAGTCGTGATGCTCTACCCAATCGCGGTCAAGCTCAAGGAATTTGGAACGTTTGCGGTCACTGAGACCTCAATCTTCATCACCCTGCTGTTCGTTGGCTTCGGATACGTCTGGCGCCGGGGAGCACTCTCATGGCGGTAAGCAACGGTCAGGACGCCTTCCGCGCAAGCCAGCTCCGCGCCCGGGACATGCTCCGTGGAGACATGGAAGGCCAAGAGCTCCAGAAGTACGTTGAAGACCGCATCATCACCACCACACTTGACAAGGCTGTGGCCTGGGCACGCGGCAACGCGATGTTCCCTGCAACCTTTGGCCTTGCCTGCTGCGCAATAGAAATGATGTCGATCGTTGCCGGTCGAGTTGACGTCGCCCGCTTTGGCTTTGAGGCATTCCGCGCATCACCACGCCAAGCAGATCTCCTGATCCTCTCTGGTCGAGTCTCAATCAAGATGGCACCGGTCGTCCGCCGGATTTACGACCAAATGCTTGAGCCGAAGTGGACAATCGCGATGGGTGCCTGCTGCTCCTCCCAAGGAGTCTTCAACAACTACGCAATCGTCCCGGCCGACAAGTTCATGCCCGTTGACGTTCACGTTCCCGGTTGCCCACCACGGCCAGAAGCACTGGTCCACGGCATCCTTCAACTCCGCGACATGATCCAGGGCGATCCGTCAATGGGCTGGCGCAGCCGTTACGGCGCAGAAGGAACAGAGGAAGTCCTTCCCCTTCACGCCTCAGATGACTCAGTGAATGTTTTCGGTGGTCCCCGGCCGGGGATCGGGGAGACCCCGAATGCCTGATGCCACGGGACTTGAACTGATCGCAGCAGACCTGGGCAAGACAGCCCCAGGGTCAGTCGTACGCACCCTCCACGACCGTGGTCGGGCAGAGATCGAAATCACACCCGCTGCAGTCCGGCCAGTGCTTGGGGAGCTCAAGAACCGCGGGTACTCCTTCCTTGCCTCACTCCATGGCCTTGACTACTGGCCCGACGAACCGCGACTTGGCGTCGTCTACGAACTGCTTGACATGAAGACCGCGGATCGGATTTCCATCAAGACCCGAGTCACAGCAGAGAACCCGAATGTCGCCACTGTGATTGACCTCTGGTCAGGCGCGGACCACCCGGAGCGTGAAGTATTCGACATGCTCGGCGTCGTCTTTGAAGGCCACCCGGACCTTCGCCGGATCCTCATGCCCGAGGATTACGAAGGCCACCCTCAACGCCGCGACTTCCCAATTGGCGGCGAGGAAGTGCTCTTCACTTACAACGAAAAGTCAATGCCAGGGTGGACTGAGTAATGGGCACGCCCCAGGTCAACGAATATCGGAAGGTTGAGGAGTCGATCACGCTCAAGCAGCTTGATCACGACCCGGACACGGGCATCAGCAGCGAACTGCTGACACTCAACATTGGCCCCCATCACCCGGCAACACACGGAGTGCTTCGCCTGATCGTCACGCTTGAAGGCGAGATCGTCCGTGACATCAAGCCGATGATCGGCTACGTCCACACGGGCATTGAGAAGACGGCAGAGGACAAGGCCTACTGGAAGGTCATCCCTGTGGTTGAGCGGATGGATTACCTCTCTTACTTCTTCAACGCAATGACCTTCTGCGGCTCCGTGGAGACCCTGACGGGAGTTGAGGTGCCAAAGCGCGCCCAGTACCTGCGCGTCATTCACATGGAACTCAACCGGATCATGAGCCACCTGGTTTGGCTCGGAACAAGTGCCTTGGACTTGGGCGCAATGTCAGTGTTCTGGTACTGCTTCCGTGAACGCGACAACATCCTTGACCTGTTCGAGATGAGCACGGG
>JAPLCH010000250.1:11991-16113 GCA_026392325.1 Solirubrobacterales bacterium
AAAGCTGCGCAAGTTCATCAAGTCAATGCCAAAGAGCGCAGACCAGTACGCCGACCTGCTTGAAAAGAACGAGATCGTCCTTCAGCGCCTGCGTGGAACATGTCCGATGCCAGAGGAACGGCTGCTTGACCTTGGTGTCACCGGGCCACTGCTGCGCGCAGCCGGCAACCCTTGGGACCTGCGCAAGGCAGCCCCCTACTCCTCATACGAGGACTTTGACTTCAAGATTCCCGTTGGGACAGTTGGCGACAACTACGACCGTTACCGAGTGCGCCATGCCGAGATCTACGAATCGGTGAAGATCATCGAACAGGCCCTTGACGGCCTGCCAGAAGGTCCATACATCACCGAAGACCGCAAGTACGCGTTGCCCCCACGCGAGGAACTTTCAACCTCAATGGAAGCGCTGATCCACCATTTCAAGCTTGTCACCGAAGGCTTCCGCGTTCCCGAGGGAGAGGCCTACTACCCAATCGAATCGCCACGAGGCGAGCTCGGCTGCTTCGTCCGCTCAGACGGATCCAGCAAGCCAGCACGCGTGCACATGCGTGACCCATCGTTCGTGAACCTTCAGGCCACCGCCGAGATGTGCAAGGACTCCTACATCGCAGACCTCATCGCAACCCTCGCGATGCTTGACCCTGTGCTCGGAGGCATTGACCGATGACCGAAGTCACACGCTTCACTCACGGTTCGCGCATTCCCGGATGGGACGACGCGGTTGACCCGGACAAGGCTCCTGCTCCAGTTCCAGACGCTGCGACGACTCCCGTTCCAGCAGAGCTCCGTCAGGAGATCGAGGCTGAGATGGCCAAGTACCCAGTTTCGCGCTCGGCTCTGATCCCAGCTCTCCATGCAGCCCAGCGCGTTCACGGCTGGTGCTCTCCTGAAGCAATCGAACAGGTCGCAACGGTAATGGGGATCACCCCGGGTGAGGTAGCAGCAGTCGCGACCTTCTACGACATGTTCGAAACCAAGCCCGTTGGCCGCCAGACGATCTATGTCTGCACCAACATCTCCTGCTCTCTGCGCGGTGGAGACAAGATCCTTGCGGCCATGAAGGCCGCTGCCGAAGGCGACGCAGACTTCAACATCCGTGGCTTTGAATGCCTTGGCGCCTGCGACATGGCACCAATGGCCTCAGTCAACGGTGACTTCGTCGGCCCACTTGAACCAGCCGACTGTGCGCAAATCGTGAGCGACCTCAAAGGCGGACTGGAAGTCATTCCCTCCAAGCAACTTCGGGCGCGCCCATGCGCAGACCCAGCAGGCAATGTCGCCGTCACAAGCAACGAAGGAGGCCAGTCGTGAGCGCAATCCTCTTTGACCGCATTGATGAGCCGGGCCTCAATGACATTGCCGTCTACGAAAAGCGTGGCGGTTATGAAGCTCTCAAGAAGGCCCTGACTGTCCCAACCGCGGGAATCATCGAAGAGCTCAAGGCAAGCGGCCTGCGCGGCCGTGGCGGCGCCGGATTCCCTCTTGGAACGAAGGCATCGTTCATTCCAACCGCAGACATTGACAAGTACTTGGTCTGCAACGCGGACGAATCTGAGCCCGGCACTTTCAAGGACCGTGAGCTGATGCAGAAGAATCCACATCTGTTGATCGAGGGCATGATCATCGCCGCTTACGCCGTTGGCGCCAACCGGTCATTCATCTACATCCGTGGCGAGTACGAACTTCAGGCCAACATTCTTGAGGAAGCAATCGCTCAAGCCAAGGCGTCCGGGTATATCGGAGAGAACATTCTCGGCTCCGGGTTTTCGCTCGACCTGGTCCTCCACCGCGGCGCCGGCGCCTACATTTGTGGTGAAGAGACAGGCTTGCTCGATTCCCTTGAGGGCAAGCGCGGAAACCCTCGCCTCAAGCCGCCATTCCCAGCCAACCAAGGACTCTTCCAAGGCCCAACGCTGATCAACAATGTTGAAACGCTCGCGACGATTCCCCCAATCCTGCGAATGGGCGGATCCGAATACGCAAAGTTGGGAGTGGAGAACTCCGCTGGCACGAAGCTGGTTTCGATCTCCGGCAATGTGCAGCGACCTGGCAACTACGAGATCGAGCTGGGCATGAGCTCACGCGACATCATCTACGGCCTCGCTGGCGGACCTGATGAGGGTCGCACCGTGAAGTTCTGGTTCCCAGGTGGATCATCGTCACCAGTCCTCACAGCCGACGACCTTGACCTTGCTTATGACTTCGACACTCTCGCCAAGGCCGGCACGATGCTCGGGTCAGGGGCGATCATTGTCGTCGACGACACCAACTCGGTCGTTGATGTTGCTCTCACACTTGCGTCCTTTTACAAGCACGAGTCCTGTGGCAAGTGCACCCCCTGCCGAGAGGGAACGACCTGGACCGTAAAGATGCTGCAGCGCATCCAAGACGGCGAAGCGACACCAATGGACTTGGACATCATCTCCTCCGTCCAAGAGCAGATCATTGGCAACTGCCTCTGCGTGCTCGGCGACGCCATGGCGATGCCAGTGAGCTCACTGGTCACAAAGTTCCGCGCTGAGTTTGAAGAGCACATTGAAGCCGCACGCGAGCGCAATGGCCTTGGAATGACACCACCCCCCGCTTCAGAGGAGCCGGCACTCAGCCTCTGAGACCAACCTGTTCAATGCCCCGCCCCGAGCACACACAAATCACCCTCACGATCGACGGTCGTGAAGTAACCGCCACTGAAGGCGAGATCCTCGTTGACGCTGCGCGCGGTGGCGACATTGAAATCCCCGTCTTTTGTTACGAACCGAAGATCGGCGGCCCGGTTGGCGCGTGTCGCATGTGCCTTGTGGAAATTGAGGGCATTCCGAAGCTTCAGACCGCGTGTTCAACCCCTGTCCGTGACGGCATGGTCGTTCACACACAGACGGACCGCGTCAAGGGTGCTCAGCAGTCAGTTGTTGAGTTCCTGCTTGTCAACCACCCGCTTGACTGCCCAGTCTGCGACAAGGGTGGCGAATGCCCCCTGCACGACATCGCTTACGGCTACGGTGGCGGGAAGAGCCGCTTCATCGAACCAAAGCGCCACTTTGTCAAGCCGCTGGGCCTTTCGCCCCTGATTGCTATTGACCGCGAGCGGTGCATCCTCTGTTACCGCTGCGTTCGATTCTCCCAAGAGGTTTCCGAAGATCACCAGCTCGTCCTGCTGGAGCGCGGCGCGGCCACATTCGTAGCCACATTTGACGGACATCCGTACGTGGCTCCGTTCAGCGGCAACATTGTTGAGCTCTGCCCCGTGGGCGCGTTGACCAGCCGTGCCTACCGCTTCCGCGCACGCCCCTGGGACATCGAAGGTTCGGGCTCTGTCTGCAACCTCTGCCCAGCCCAGTGCAATGTGACCTTCACCATCCGTGACGACCGCGTTCTGCGAGTCCTCTCACGGGACAACGATGCGGTTGACGACGGCTGGCTTTGTGACAAGGGCCGCTTCGCCTATCAGGCAACCCATTCGGATGAGCGGATCACAACCCCGCTTGTACGCGATGGAGATCAACTTCGCCCGGCAACTTGGGAACGCGCCATTCAGGTTGCGTCGGGCATTGCCCGTCACTCTGGCGCCGCTGCAGCAATCGTTGGCGGAGAGACCACGAACGAAGAGGCCCTGCTGCTTGGCACCTACCTTCGCGGAACGCTTGGCTCCAACGACATTGACTCCCGTCAAGGCGGAGCGCTCCCCGTCGGCCTGCTGCGTGCCCTCGCAGATCCAAGCATTCAGGCAACCGTCCCAGACCTTGAGTTCGCTCACACAGTCCTGCTGCTTGACGCTGACCCCGTTGATGACGCGCCAATCCTTGACCTTCGAATCCGCAAGGGAGCACGGCGCAACAACATGCAGGTGCTTGTCGCTTCGGGTCGCCCAACCGCACTTGACCCACGGGCTGCCCACGCCGTCCGGCACGCCCCGGGAAGCGCCGCCTCACTCGTGTTGGCAATTGACGCGGCCCTCTCTGGCGACGGCTCGCTGGCAGCACACGCTCAGAATGCCGGCGCTGAAGCAGCTGAAATCCAGTCCCTTGTTGAAGCACTCCAAGGCGGCGGAGAAGACATTGTCATCGTCTGGGGCGAGCGGGTGACCGATGGTCCCGGCGGAGAAGCTGCAGCGCAAGCACTGAT
>JAPLCH010000116.1:0-1558 GCA_026392325.1 Solirubrobacterales bacterium
ACCCAGCCAACAGTGCTGATCGCGGTCCTCCTGTTGGTGATGCCGAGCGCGGGGAGCAGATCGCACGCTTCCATCACATTGTCCAGGTTCATCATTGGCTCGCCCATGCCCATGAAGACACAGTGGTCAAGGTCCTCAATGCGTCTCAGGTGCAATGCCTGATCGATGATCTCGTCAGCTGTCAGGTTTCGACCGAACTTCATCGTTCCCGTTGCGCAGAATGTGCAAGTAAGAGGGCAACCCGACTGGGACGAAACGCAGATCGACCTTCGCCCATCCCGATAGCGCATCAGGACTGCCTCGACAGGCCGTCTGTCCTCTGTACGGAAGAGCACCTTGACCGTCCCGTCCTTTGACTTGGCCTCCTCCTCTGGCGTAAGTGTGGAGATTGGGACCTGACCGGTCAGCTCAAGACGGAGGGCCTTTGGAAGGTTTGTCATCTCCTCGTAGCCAGTGGCTCCTTCGGCAAGCCACTGCCAGATCTGGTCGGAGCGGAAGCTGGGCTCGCCGTGGGCGCTCAGTGTTTCCATCAGGAGTTGCCTGTTCATAGGACTATGGTTGCATCACATGCGTCTCGGCAAGTTTCTCGCTCATGCAGGTGTCGCCTCCCGTCGTGGATCGGAGGAGGTGATCTTCGCTGGGCGAGTCACGGTCAACGGCAAACTTTGTGTGGATCCAGCAACCGGTGTCGACTCATCCGATTCAATTCGGGTAGATGGTCAGGAACTTGGTGGCAGGGAGTCTCGAGTTGTCTACATGATCAACAAGCCCTTGGGTGTGGTCTCAACTGCCTCAGACCCGCAAGGCCGACGAACTGTTGTCGATCTCGTCCCTGGAATGGGCAGGCTCTACCCGGTCGGTCGACTCGATGTAAACAGCAGCGGGCTGCTGCTCTTGACCAACGACGGTGACCTCGCGAACATTCTTACCCACCCTCGCTATGGGGTTCCAAAGGCCTACCGCGCGAGGATTGGCGGCGGCTCGGTTGGTGCCGATGCTCTGCGTTTGCTGAGTGAGGGAGTGATGCTCGACGATGGGATCACACTCCCCGCCCGGGTCAGCAAGCTTGGGCCTGGCGTCATTGAGATTGAGATCAGAGAGGGCCGCAACCACCAAGTGCGTCGCATGTGCGAGGTGGTGGGACATCCTGTCCTTGCACTCGAACGAGTCGCAATTGGTCCGCTGCAACTCGGGCGGCTCAAGCCCGGAGGGCACCGCCGTCTGCATGCAGGCGAGATTGAGGAACTTCGCGCCACAGCGGTTCGCGACTAGCATCCAGCCCCATGGGTGTTAAAGCAGTCAGAGGCGCAATCCAGATCGACGCAAATGATGCGGCGGTGATTCGTGCCGGGACGACCGAACTTGTAGAGGCAGTTCTGACGCGGAATGGACTTGGCCCAGATGATTTGATCTCCTGCGTCTTCACCGTTACTGACGATCTTGACGCGGACTTCCCGGCTGCAGCGGCCAGACAGTTGGGTCTCGATCAGGTGCCTCTCCTCTGCGCGAGGGAGATTCCGGTACCCGGGTCCTTGGAGCGGGTTGTGCGTGTTCTCGT
>JAPLCH010000116.1:1578-4233 GCA_026392325.1 Solirubrobacterales bacterium
GTTGTGCGTGTTCTCGTTCACTACAACGACACCCGCGACGCTCCTGCCGAACATGTTTATCTGGGCGGGGCTCAGGCCCTGCGCCCCGATCTGGACAGCGCTCAGTAGAAAGGTCCGTGGAAGTGGGACTCAACTTCGCCGACCGTATTGCCCGCATTCCTGTCTATCCGGCAGCGGACGGCTATGTCTTGGACGAACGCGTTGCGCTGCTCGCAAGCAACGAGGCTCCCTTTGCTCCGCTTCCTGAGGTCGTGCGTGCTGCCGAGCTGGCAGCTGCTGGGGCGCATCGCTACCCGGATCCGAGTTCAGGCCTTCTGCGTGAGGCCCTTGCGGTAAGGACCGGAGTTCCTGCAGATCGCATCGCGACCGGGAATGGATCCTGCGATGTACTGCTTGCGCTTGGAGAGGCGCTCTTGCAGCCTGGGCGGGAGATCATCTACGCATGGCCAGCTTTCTCTATGTATCCACATCTTGCGGCAACGACTGGGGCTACTGCGATTGCGGTCCCATTGGACAGCAGCGACAGGCATGACCTGGTCGCAATGGCGGACGCTGTCACGGAGGAGACCCGCCTGCTTCTGATCTGCAATCCAAACAATCCGACGTCCACGCTGGTTCCGCTTAATGAGGTGGAACAGCTGCTTGAGGCAGTGCCGACATCAGTCTGCGTTGTTCTTGACGAGGCCTATCGGGAGTTTGTTACCTCCGAGGATCCAGACGCGACTCTGAGCCTTCTTGATCGCCATCCAAACCTTGTGATTCTTAGAACCTTCTCAAAGGTTTACGGCCTTGCAGCGCTACGAGTCGGCTACGGACTTTGTGGTGACGCGGAGATCCAGACAGCGGTTAACCAGGTCCGCCAGCCGTTCATGTGCAACGCCGCTGCGCAGGCTGCTGCCATAGAGGCCCTGGGCCATTCTGAGGAGATCCAACGCAGAGTCGACCTTATGACCGAGGAGCGCGAGGTTCTCGCAGCGGGGCTTGTTGCATTGGGCTGCCATGTGGCGGAATCACAGGCCAACTTCCTTTGGGTCCAGCTTCCATCAGGTTCGGATGAGCAGGCGGTTGTGGCCGGACTTGCTGAGAAGGAGATCCTTGTCCGGGCCGGCGCTGCCCTTGGTGGTCCGGGTTTCCTGCGGGTGACAGTAGGCCTGCCAGAGCAGCATCAGAGGCTGCTTGGCGCCTTGTCCGACCTCCTTTCCTAGCGGGTCTCGACATGCTCACAGACCGACTGCGCCCGCAACCTGTTTTACTGCAGATCCCATGATGATCGTCCTGACAGAGTCCGCAACGCCCGAACAGGTGGCTGAAGTAGTCGCGCTCGTCGAAGGCACGGGAGCTCAGGCTCACGTCAGTACGGGGGAGACGCTTACTCTTGTTGGAGCAATTGGCGACAGCGAGCACGATGGACGGGTTGCCGGTCTTGGGCTTGAACAGCTTGAGTTCGTGGATCGCGTCGTGCCCATCGCCAAGCAGTACAAACTTTCATCACGGCAGATCAAGGGTGGAGAGGACAGCATCCTTGACATCTCCGGCACTCTGATTGGACAGAACCACTTCTCGCTCATTGCAGGGCCATGCACGGTTGAGTCACGTGACCAGTTGCTGAGTTCGGCACGCGCAGTACGCGACGGCGGAGCCTCCATGCTTCGCGGTGGCGCCTACAAGCCTCGTACCTCTCCTTACAGCTTCCAAGGGCTTGGCCAAGAGGGACTTGACCTTCTCGCCGAAGCTAAGGCCGAGACTGGACTTCCAATCGTTACCGAGCTGATGGACGCTCGCGACCTGGAGCCTGTGCTTGAGGTTGCCGATGTGATTCAGATCGGTGCCCGCAACATGCAGAACTACCCTCTTCTTACGGAAATCGGCAAGTCAGGCCGCCCCGTGATCATCAAGCGCGGCCTTTCCGCCACTCTTGAGGAGCTGCTTATGGCGGCCGAATATGTGCTCAAGGAGGGGAATGAGTCAGTCATTCTCTGTGAGCGCGGCATCCGGACTTTTGAGACTGCCTACCGCTTCACGCTTGACCTCATGGCTGTTCCGGTCCTGAAGGAAATGACTCACCTTCCAGTCATCGTTGACCCGAGCCACGCTGCGGGCCGCCGCGATCTGGTCGAACCACTTTCACTTGCCGCTGCCGCCGTTGGGGCGGACGGAATCATCGTCGAGGTTCACTCCGATCCTCAGAATGCAGTTTGCGACGGGCCACAACAGATCGAGGCCACTGATTTCGCTGCTTATGCTCAGAAGGTTGCTGCAGCAGCAGCTCTTGCTGGCAAGGCGCTTGCGGCGCGGCCTCAAAAGGTCTGAGGGAAGGCACGGGATTCCGTGCGCCTGACGATCATTGGGACCGGCCTGATCGGCACGTCCATTGCCATGGCCGCCAGCCAGCTTGATGGGATCGAGGTCACTGGGTGGGACCCGGAGGCCGGCGAGCTTTCTCTTGCCGCTGAACGCTCTGGGCTTGCCCCAGCTCCGAGTCTGGAAGCCGCAGTCAAGGAAGCCGAAGCCGTTTTTGTCGCCGCACCGGTCGGGCGTATTTCATCAGTTGTCAAGGCAGTCCTTGATGCGAGCCCTGCAGATGCACTGGTTTCAGATGTTGGATCAACCAAGCAGGCGGTCGTCGAGGCAAACTCAGATCCGCGGTTTGTCGGC
>JAPLCH010000166.1:0-8619 GCA_026392325.1 Solirubrobacterales bacterium
GCTGCAAAAGGCCTCCGCAAGCCCAAGTCTGCCCGTGCAGGCATTGCTGGGGCAAAGGGCAAGAAGGCAGCCCTTCCAGCAGGATTCGACAAGGTTGACAACTATGGGTCCTCCGGAGACGATTCTGTCCCTGTAGAGGATCAGGTCTTCAGAGTTGCTGAGCCTGCTGATGGTGGAACGGTTCGCGAATACTGGATCCAGGCAACATCAGCTTGGTGGAACCCCATCCCGACCGGACTTGACAACTGGATGGGAATGAAGCACAGCTCACGTCCGTTCCTCGGGTTCATGTATCAGGAGATGGAATCCGGGTTCTCAGCTCCCAAGCAGTACGACGACGGGTCGTATTCACTGCCAAGCATGCCTGGCCCGACGCTTGAAGCTGAGGTTGGTGATGTGCTGGAAGTCCATTTCCGCAATGCGGAAGACCAGTATTTTCAGGCAGTCACAATGCACCCCCACGGGGTCCGCTACACGCCTGATTACGACGGCATCTACCTGAACGACTTCACTCGCGCTGGCGGGTTCATCGCACCTGGCGAAGAGTTCACTTACAGGTGGGAATGTCTCGAGTCGAGCGTCGGCGCGTGGGCTTATCACGACCACGGTCCCAACCACATACTCAACAGCGCCCGTGGGCTGTTCGGGTCAATTGTCATCCGTCCCAAGGACGCCCCCAAGCCCGACCGGGAGTACTTCCTTCACCTGCACAGCCTTGCCCCTGCAGTGAGCCGTCAGATGCAAATGCTGCATGCGATAAACGGACGCTCCTATGCGGGCAACACCCCGACGATGCGGGCGAAGGTCGGGGACACGGTTGCAATCCATGTTTTCGGAATGAACAGCGACTTCCACACGTTCCATATGCACGGCCACAGGTGGCCGGACCATGCGGGAGTGGAAGTTGACAGTCCGACGATCGGGCCGGCGGAATCGCTGAGCCTTCACTTCACAGAAGACAATCCCGGCCGTTGGCTGTACCATTGCCACGTCTCAGGTCACCAAGACTCCGGCATGGCCGGGTGGTACTTGGTTGAAGCATGAGATACAAACGAGGAGAGAGGACCCAAGTAATAATGTCAAGATCCCTGAAATCAGGCTGGTCACTAGCGCTTGTAGCGCTTTGTGCACTGGCCGCTGTGCCTGCAGCATCGGCATATGAGCCGCCGGCCAACCCCGGCAAACTCGCCAAGCCGACCAAGAAGATAAAGACTCTGACTGTGAGCAAGTCATGCGCGCCAGCAGCTGTTACCGCGAAGACATGCTTTTCAAAGATTCAAAGTGCCGTCGAAGCTGCAAAGCAGACGACACACAAGAACGAGTACACGATCAAGGTTTCACCAGGCACCTACGCTGAGTTCATTCTGATTGAAGGACACCAGTTGGACGGTCTGACAATTCAGGGAACGACAACGAAGGCCTCTGATGTGAAGATCGACCTGTCCACACTTTCAGGGACTGCCCTGACGACAGGTCCTTACACGGGTACTACCCCGAACAGGAACGCCATCACCGTCAATGCAACAAGCGGTGTGTCAATCAAGAACCTGACCGTGACGCACTATGCGTCTAACGGCCTTTGGTTCGTGAATGTTGGCGTCCCAATTGCCTACATTCAGAGCATGGACAATGATCCAGGCAACGTGATGTCCCCTTCCGCTCCGCTCGCCAAGAACGAGCTGTTCGGTGGCAAGGCCTACACGGTTGACAATGTTGTGGCTTCGTTCGGCGGTTCCTACGGAATCTTCGCCCGCACCAGCCTTGGTGGTTCAATCACCAGTACCGCCATCACGAACGTCAAGTCGTGGGCAAATGAGCTGGGTTACTCCGGCACAAGCTCGCGTTACGTGACGATCAGCAAGAGCCGTTGGTTTAACAACGGCATGGGAATTGTGCCGAACATCACGATGAGTGAGCACTGGCCACCACCTGCTGAGAACGTTTACACGAACAACGACATCTACTCCAACAACTTCAACTACTTCAATGGAGCGCCGTTCCCAATCAACTTGGGCGGTCTTGGCGGCGGAGCACAGTACCCACCAGGTATCGGGATGCTGCTGTTCAGCTCGCAGAAGTCAGAAGTCTCGAACAACCGATTCTGGGGCAACAAGCTCTCAGGACTGTCGATTCTTGACTCCGCGATTCTTGTGAAGGATTCATCCAACTGGAAGAAGCTTTGCCCAGTGGGACAGAACCCTACCCTTGACTCAAAGGACTGCAAGGCGCTGAAGGAAGCGACGAAGCCTAAGTGGAACAAGGTGTTCGGAAACGTCTTTGGTGTTCCCAAGGACGTAGCCGGAGCAACCGTCGGATCAAACCGCAACGCTCGCGACATCACCTACGCCAATGATGGTGTCGGCAACTGCGTCGGTGGCACAGGCAAGAACGCAAACACGTTCGGTGGCACCCAGACTCAGCTTGTCGAGCTTGGACGTCCAGCAGACCCAACAAAGGGTTGGCAGTCATGTGACTCGTCCAAGTACAAGTCAACGTTCGCTGGCAGCCTCACGGTCGCCTATTTCGAGACCCTGACCTTCGCTGATGCGACTGCTGCATCAGGAATGGACGGACTCGGCCTGCATGACCCAACTGGCGTTGACTTTGTCGACAACAGGGGCCATCAGGGACGTTGGTACGTATGGGCTGGCACAACCGCAACCTGGCCAACAGGCTTCGGGTCAGCGCTTGAGACATGCCACATCACGTCTCCGTATCTCGGATGCGATGGACAGAAGGACGGGAAGCCAGCAAGCTGACCTGAGTTTCATAAGCGTGGTGCGGGCCAGTGCCCGCGCCACGAGTTTGAGAAGTTCCAAAGAGCCCGGTGGTGTCAAAAGACACCATCGGGTTTTTTGTCAGGGAGACTCGCTCAGGCCGTTGAGGTGCTGAAGGCCTGCAGGGCCGTCTCATGCAGCAGGCCATTGCTGGAGAGCCCAGAGCCGTGGCCCGGACCGTCGAGTCCCTCAAGGCTGGTGAAGCGGCCGCCAGCCTCTTCGACAATTAGAGCGGGCGCTGCAAGGTCCCAAAGGCTCGGACCAGGCTCAGCGGCAATTTCCGCAGCGCCCTCGGCTACCAGGCAGTGAATCCAGAAGTCTCCATAGCCGCGTGACTGCCAACAGGTGCGCGCAAGGTCCAACAGCTTTTCGGGGCCGCCAGGAATCTTGTCCCACTCAGGCAGCTCTGCGTGAAGCAGGACGGCATCGTCAAGGCTGCTGACTGCACTGACGGATAGCGGCTGGCCGTTGTCCGTCCAAGCGCCCTGCCCTTTGACAGCCCACCAGCGGCGGCCGAGGGCCGGAGCACTGACGACAGCGACTGTGGTTTCGTCGTTCTCACGCAGGGCGATCAGCGTCGCCCATGATGGTAGGCCCCGGAGGAATTGCTTTGTTCCATCTACCGGGTCCAGAATCCACTCGCGATTGCCGCTGCCGCTGCGGCCTGACTCCTCCGCGAGGATCGCGTCGTCGGGCCGTTCGAGGTCAAGCAGGTCGAGCATTGCCCTTTCGGCGGCAGTGTCAGCTTCGGTCACTGGTGTCCGGTCAGGCTTGGTCTCAACCTTCAAGTCCGTGGTCCGAAACCGGGATGTCGTCTCAGCGTCAGCCGCGTTGGCGAGCCGCAGCGCCAAGCCGAGGTCTGTGTCGGGATCAATGTGCATTGCTCTGTCAGCCTAACCGTCGCAAGCGGCAGGGCGGAGTCGCGCACCCTGAGCTGCCGTCAATCACCAATCGCCCCGTCTGCACTTAACCTCAATGGCATGAGCATTCAGCCGACATTCGACCTCCAGTGCCATTCAGTCCATTCAGACGGCTCCCTGCAGCCAGCAGAGGTGGTTAAGCGAGCCGCCGCAGCCGGGGTGGAAGTCCTTGCCCTCTCAGACCACGACGGCGTTGGGGGAGTGATTGAGGCGATTGAGGCTGGCGCCCGGCTGGGCGTCCACATTGTCCCGGCCGTTGAGATCACCGCGGTGGACGAGATCCACGATGACATTCACTTGCTGGGGTATCTGATCAATCACACGGATCCGGTTTTGATCGAACGGCTTGAGGGTGCCAAGGAAGAGCGCCCTGCTCTCAGACCCAGAAAACACCGAGCGCCTCCACGCAATGGGCCTCGTGACAACCGGGAATGTCATTCATGAGCTCCTGCAGAAAGGCAAGGAAGCCTTTGTTCCGCGTGACCACCCGACTGTCGAAGAAGCGATCGCCTGGGTTCATGATGCTGGCGGAGTCGCGGTCTATGCCCATCCGCTCTTCCCGGCTGGGCGCTATGGCTACGAACCCGTTGAGGAGGCCGTGCGGCGTTACTGCGGGTACGGGCTTGATGGAGTTGAGTGCTTCTACAAGACTCACTCTGAGGCAGACACGCGGTTCCTCCACGCTCTCACGATGGAACTGGGACTGCTGACCACCGGTTCGGCCGACTTTCACGGGCCCGACCACGGGGACTTCAGCGTATTCAGGGACTTTGAGCTTTACGGCCTTGAGGTCAACCTCGGGCCAATCCTGCCTGGGGCCTGACGACCTCTAGCTGATGGTGCCGGAAGCAGCAAGGATCAATACGCGGTAGATCACGAATGGCTTGAGGTTGTGGGTGGAAAGCCACTTGAGCAGGAAACCAATGGCCCAGTAGCCCACGCCGAAGGCGGCGAGAGTGGCGATCACGGTTGTCGGAACGCTGGCCGTCTGACAGTTGGTGACGCCATGCGCGCACTTGTCAGCGCCGATCCCCTTCAGCTCAAATAGACCGCTTGCAACGACTGCGGGAATGCTGAGGAGGAATGAGTAACGCGCGGCGGCAACTTCGTCCAGGCCACGGAACAGGCCGGCGGTAATCGTTGAGCCTGAACGTGAAACTCCAGGAACCAGTGCAAGTGCCTGCCAGAGACCAATGAAAATTGCGTCGCCGCGATTGAGGTCCTCGACATTGCGGACTCGTTTGGCGGTTGCGTCGGCTGCGGCCATCACAAGCGAGAACAGGATCATGACGGTCCCGATGACCCAAAGTGATCGAGCGGCAGTTTCAATCTGATGCTTGAAGATCAACCCGAAAATGCCAACGGGGATCGTGCCCAGGATGATGTACCAACCCATTTTGGCATCGTGTTCCTTGCGCGCCTCAGCATCTGTCAGTGACTTGATCCAAACCTTCGCGATCCTCAACAGGTCACTTCGGAAGTAGATGACTACGGCCGCCATGGTTCCAAGCTGAATGACAGCTGTGAAGGCAGCGCCGGGGTCCTTCCAGCCGAGGAACGCCGGGACGATCCGGACATGCGCGGTTGAGGAGATTGGGAGGAACTCGGTGAGTCCTTGAACGACCCCGAGAATAATTGCTTCTATTGCGCTCACGCGAGTACTCCATCCAGTTCATGTGCGAGTGACTCGATCGCCAGCTCCCGATTGACATTCAGTTTAAGGGCTCGGCGGGTGCGTTCGATCTTCTCGATTGCCTCACGCAGGTCTGACGGGCGGACTTTTGCTGCTTCTGCAGTCAATTGCGCGGCTTGGCTTGGGGGAAGCAGTTCGGTTGCGCCCAAGGCCGCACGGTGAACGTCGCGCAGCCAAGCCTCTGCCACAAACAGGGCCAGATCAGCAGCTGCGCTCTCTGCCCGCCTGCTGGCTCGCTTTCCGCGGTCCGTCGCATCCTTCTCCATCCGCTTCTTCTCCGACTTCGCAGCAAATTCAAGCCGCAGGGCCGCTGCTGCTTCCACTTCAAGTCCGGCTGCTTTGCCCAACTGACCTGCCGTCTTGATGATTTCCAGCCAAGGCCTAGCGGTTGCGGCTCCACCGCTGAGGGCGGCCTTGGCAAGCGTCTCACCAGCCCCGCGGAGCGCGGGACCTTCTGGGCTGGTCAGCATCAGCGCCCGGGCACCGTCTCCTCCGGAGATCCGCGCACATTCAAGAGCCAGATCCGGGCTTGTGCCAGCACGCTGAAGCCGTGCTGCGAGAGATTCAACGGTCGGTGGCTCAAACCGAACGGACTGACACCGGGAGAGAATGGTTGGAAGTACCGTCGTGGTCGCCTGCGCAATCAGGAGCAGGTGGGCATGCCCGGGAGGCTCTTCCAGGGTTTTGAGGAAAGCGTTTGCGGATGAGTCATTCATTCGGTCAGCACCTTCAACGACGAAGATTCGGCACTGAGATTCGAACGGTGTCATTGGGACTGCTGCGACGAGCGACCGGATGTCCTCCACCAGGATCTCCCCGTTTGCGCCTTCCGGCTTGACCCACATCAGGTCAGGGTGAGTTCGGCCGGCCACCCTCGTCGCGGTGTCAGTCCTTTCAGTGCCTCGCGAAAGGAGAGTGGTGGCGAGCCCTTCGGCCACCTCTGAGCGTCCACAGCCAGCTGGGCCATGGAAGAGATAAGCGTGCGATGCCGTGGCCTTGCCGTCCACGATCGGACCGAGAATCGCGTGAGCGTGAGGATGTGCGAGTAAGGAGTCCACGACGCCACGCAGAATACGCCGGGGTGCGGGCAGTAGGGTTCTGGCATGGCCACTGGGACACTGATCACGGTTGAGGGCATTGACGGAGCGGGCAAGACGACGCTTGCCGGTGGGGTCGTGCGGAGCCTCAGCGAACAGGCTGGGATTGACATCCATCTGCTGCGTGAGCCGGGGGGTGTGGAGCTTGCCGAGCGGATCAGGGATTTGGTCAAGGACCCCAGCTTGAAAGTGGGAGGACGCGCCGAGGCGCTGCTTTATGCCGCCGCCAGGGCAGAGCTTGTTGAGGAGGCGATTACGCCGCTGCTGCTCAGCGGAGCGTGGGTATTGCTCGACCGCTACGTCGACTCGTCACTCGCTTATCAGGGAGCAGCCCGCGGACTTGGGGTCGAAGAGGTGCTGGCGATCAACAGCTTCGCAACCGGTGGTCTTGTGCCGGCACGGACCCTGCTGCTGCGTCTTGACCCTGCCATTGCGGCCGCCCGCATGGAACAACGGGGTGAGGCGAAGGACAGGCTGGAGGCCGAAGGAGAGGCTTTCTTCAGCCAGATAGCTGACGCTTACGACGGGCTTGCCGATGCCGAACCTGAACGGTTCCGCGTCTTGGATGCAACATTGGGGCAGGACGAACTTCTGCTCGCAGGACTGGATGCTCTTTCAGACCTTCTCCCCTGAGCCGTGAGGCTTCGGGCCTGTCGTCAGGAGTGGGAGTGGTAGCCGCTTGGGTGGCTTTGGGCGAAAGCCCATGCGTCGGAAATCATTGTGTCCAGCTCTGGGCGCTTGGCTTCCCAGCCCAGTTCTGCGCGGATCTTCGCTGAGGCGGCGACCAACATCGGTGGGTCGCCTTCGCGCCTTGGGGCTTCAACAACTGGGATCTCAAGGCCGGTAACTCGGCGGGCGGCTTCGATTACTTCCCGAACGCTGAAGCCATTGCCATTTCCGAGGTTGAGGATCTTGTGGGATCCCTGAACTGTCTGTTCGAGCGCCAGAAGGTGCGCGTTGGCCAGATCCTCAACATGGATGTAGTCACGGACAGCGGTTCCATCTGGAGTGGGGTAATCAGTGCCAAAGATGCTCACATGGGGCAGAAGTCCCTGGGCTGCCCGGAGGATGTTCGGGATCAGATGTGTCTCAGGCTCATGGTCCTCACCACACGGACCGCTCGCTCCAGCAACATTGAAGTAGCGCAATGAGATCGCCCCAAGGTCATGCGCTGCAGCTTCGGCGCTGATCATGCGGTCCACCGCAAGCTTGCTCTCCCCGTAAGGGTTGACCGGCCGGGTGGGGCAGTCCTCTGCGATTGGGACGACCTCTGGCTCGCCATAGCAGGCGCAGGTTGAGGAGAAAACGAGTCGCTTCACGCCATTGGCTCGCATTGCATCCAGCAAGTTGAGCGACCCGGTGATGTTGTTTCGCCAGTAAAGCTCCGGCTGCGTCACTGACTCTCCGACGAGTGCAAATGCCGCGCAATGGAGGACGCCGTCGAAGCCACCACCGAGTGATTCGGTCAGCTTTGGCAGGTCCAGAAGGTTGCACTCGATCAGCTCCGCGCCCTCGGGGATCGCTTCCCGATGCCCGCGGGAAAGGTCATCAAGCACGGTGACCTCATGCCCCGCAGCGAGGAGAATCCGGGCACTTACCGAGCCGACATAGCCGGCACCACCTGTCACCAGTAGACGCATTGACTGCAGCCTATTGGGAGAACGCTTTCCCGGAGGTTCCGGGGAAAGCTCTGACGTGCGCAAGGGCCGGGGCTAGATTGGAACCAACTTCAAAAACAGATCAGTCACCACAAGTCGGATGTCGTTCTGTCCGAGCCAAGGTAGACACTAATCGACCCCTTCACGCAGACCATTCGCCCCCGTGAGTCTTGTGCAGAAGGAACCACAGACAGAGACCGAGACAGGGAGAAACAGATGGCTAAAGCAGCAGAGCACACAAAGGCAGAACTGGCAGTGGAGGGCAACGCTCTAGCTGTAGAGAGGGTTTACACCAAACCCGGCCAAAATCCCTTCGATTCCGTTGAATGGGAAACCCGTGACGCCGTAATCGGCTTCGGTGGGAAGGTTTCATTCGAGCAGCGCGATGTCGAGTTCCCGAAGAGCTGGTCTCAGAACGCGACGAACATCGTGGCCCAGAAGTACTTCCGCGGCCAGGTTGGTTCGCCTGAGCGC
>JAPLCH010000166.1:8627-14644 GCA_026392325.1 Solirubrobacterales bacterium
TTTCCGGAACGATTGCCGGCTGGGGCCTTGACCGCGGCTACTTCGCCAACGAAGAGGCTGCCAAGTCCTTCGAGGACGAACTGACATACATCCTTCTGCATCAGATGGTTGCCTTCAACTCGCCAGTCTGGTTCAACGTTGGGTTTGAAGAGACGCCACAGTGCTCCGCCTGCTTCATCCTTTCGGTTGAGGACACGATGGAGTCGATCCTCGCCTGGAACACCAAGGAAGGCAACATCTTCCGCGGCGGCTCAGGCTCAGGCATCAACCTGTCAAACATTCGCGGTTCAATGGAGACTCTCAAGAAGGGCGGAACCGCTTCAGGTCCCGTCTCCTTCATGCGCGGAGCCGACTCATGGGCCGGCACCATCAAGTCAGGCGGCAAGACCCGCCGTGCGGCCAAGATGGTCGTGCTTGACGTGGACCATCCGGACATTCGACAGTTCATCTGGTGCAAGGCCAAGGAAGAGGACAAGGCTGAGGCCCTCCGCGACGCAGGCTTTGACATGTCGATTGACGGTGATGGCTTCACTTCGATCCAGTACCAGAACGCAAACAACTCGGTTCGTGTCACAGACGCGTTCATGACCGCAGTTGAGAACGGTGACGATTGGAATCTGATCGCACGTGCCACCGGCAAGCCTGTTGGAGAGCCAATCCCCGCCCGGGACATCATGCGCGACATTTCAGAGGCAGCATGGCGTTGCGCTGACCCGGGAGTCCAGTACGACACGACGATCAACAACTGGCACACATGCCCCAACTCGGGACGAATCAACGCCTCAAACCCTTGCTCTGAGTACATGCACGTTGATGACTCAGCCTGCAACCTCGCTTCGATCAACCTGATGAAGTTCCGCAATGACGACGGTTCATTCGATGTCGCAGCTTTCGAGCACGTCATTGATGTCACATTCCTTGCGCAGGAGATCATCGTCGGCGCATCCTCATACCCAACGGAGGGCATTGGAGCCAACGCCGTTCGCTTCCGTCAGCTCGGCCTCGGCTACGCCAACCTAGGCGCTTTCCTCATGTCAAACGGCATGCCGTATGACTCAGATAAGGGACGTTCAACCGCAGCAGCGATCACCTCACTGATGACAGGTCGCGCATACCGCGCCTCCGCGCGGATCGCCTCGGCAATCGGGCCTTATGAGGCATACGCGGAGAACGCTGAAGCCCATAACGGTGTTATGCGCATGCATCGTGACGCGTCATACGAGATCGACACGGAGAACACGACCGACGAGCCACTGCTCGCAGCAGCCCAGCAGTCATGGGATGACGCGGTTGAGTTTGGCGAGGCGAGCGGTTACCGCAACGCCCAGGCCACTGTGCTCGCACCGACCGGAACGATCTCTTTCCTTATGGATTGCGACACGACTGGCGTTGAGCCTGACTTCTCACTCGTCAAGTTCAAGGAGCTTGTCGGTGGTGGACAGATGACCATCGTCAACCGCACAGTTCCACTGGCGCTTGAGACGCTCGGCTACACCGGAGAGCAGATTGCAGAGGTCGAGGCGCACATCAACTCGAACGGCACAATCATTGGAGCCCCACACCTCAAGGACTCAGACCTTGAGGTCTTTGACGTTGCCGTCGGAGAGCGCGCCATCACCCACCTTGGACACATCAAGATGATGGGCGCAGTACAGCCATTCATCTCAGGTGCCATTTCCAAGACGGTGAACCTTCCGAGCACTGCGACAGTCGAAGACATCGCTGACGCGTACACGGAGGCATGGCGTCTCGGCGTCAAGGCTCTGGCCATCTACCGTGACGGATCCAAGACGGCCCAAGCGCTCAAGACTGACGCCCAGGACGAGAAGGGTGCAAAGGCTGAGGAGGTCGCAGGACCACGTCGCCGACGCATGCCGCGGGAGCGCCAGTCGATCACCCACAAGTTCTCGATCGGTGGACACGAGGGTTACATCACCGCCGGTATGTACGAGGACGGGACTGTGGGAGAGATCTTCCTCACCGACATCGGCAAGGAAGGTTCAACTCTTCGAGGAATGATGAACGCGTTTGCGACATCAATCTCCGTCGGCCTCCAATACGGCGTGCCACTTGAGACTCTGGTCAACAAGTTCTGTTACATGAGGTTTGAGCCGGAAGGCATCACTCAGAACCCGGAGATTCCGTTCGCCAAGTCCATGCCGGACTACATCATGCGCTGGCTCGCATCCCGGTTCCTTGGAGCGGACATGCAAGAAGAGCTGGGCATCATGACCGATGCAGTCAGGGCCAAGAAGATCGCTGAGGAGACGGCAACATCCATCAACTCAGACACGGCAGGCCCGATTAACGGCGCAAATGGCGGGTCGAGTGCGCCAGCGGCTTCCCTGACGGACTCGCCGCCGGTTCAGCCAGCCAGAATGCTTGGACTGGAACTTGGGCCGGCATGTCAGCAGTGCGGTGGAATGATGCAGCGCACAGGCTCCTGCTACACGTGCCCAAGCTGCGGAAACAACACCGGCTGCGGTTGATTCAACTGCGGAGTTCTCCGCACACAGATTCAGAAGTCCTGGGGCCCCGCAACAGCGGGGCCCTCTCTTTTGCCGTGAAGGTGGGATCCCAGGTGAACGGTGGGGCCCGGGAGTAGGCTCATCGCATGAGCGGTATCCCTGACTTTGATGTGATTGTTGTTGGCGCCGGTTTCAGTGGCCTGGCTGCCGCTGTGGCTGTGGCCGACTCCGGCGGCAGGGTTGCGGTGCTCGAAGCACGGGACCGGGTTGGTGGTCGGGTTGAGACAGAGGACCTTGGCGGTGGAGCTTGGATTGACCTTGGGGGGACCTGGGCCGGGCCTGCGCAGGACAGGATTCTGCACATGGCTGAGAGGTTCGGTGTGGAACTTTTTGAGCAGTACGCGGACGGGAAGAACGTTGTTGACCTCGGTGGGCGTCTGCGCTCGTACTCGGGAACCATTCCCCGGGTTGGCCTTGGCCCCCTTCTGGACATGGGCCGCCTTCAGTTCAGTGCTGGTCGGGCGGCCAAGAAGGTTGACCCAGCGGCCCCGTGGGATGCGCGCAATGCAGGCTTCCTTGACGCCATCACATTGGCTGACTGGCTTCGGAACCATCGTTTTGGCGAGGTGGCCACTAGCTTGCTCTCGATTGCCGGCCGGACTGTCTGGGGAGCTGAACCTAGGGAAATGTCAATGCTTTACGTCCTTCAGTACATAAGTTCGGCCGGTGGGCTGAACGCGCTTCTTGACACGGAGGGAGGCGGACAGCACTGGAGGTTCCAGGGCGGAGCGTCAATGGTGGCCCAGGGCATGGCATCGAGCCTTCCCCAAGGCGCGGTCAAGCTCGGCCATCCGGTCTCGGAGATTGTTGACGATGGCGCTGGTGTCACAATTTCAGGGCAGGGTCCTGATGGGCCGTTTGAGCTCCGCGGAGGGCGTGTTGTTGTGGCATTGCCATCACCGCTTCGCTCCAAGATCAGCTTCTCTCCCGAACTTCCCGTTGAGGCCGCAAGCGCAGCGACAGGATGGAAGATGGGAAATCTCACCAAGTGCTTTGCTGTTTACGACGAGCCATTCTGGCGGAAGGATGGGTTTACGGGCGAGGCGCTCACAGATGCAGCGCCAGGGGCACTGACCTTTGACGTATCGCCACCGGACGGCAGCTGTGGAATTCTCGTCGGCTTCGCAGGTGGGGACGATGCGAGGACACTCGAGGGATTGGACAGCAATGGGCGACGGGACTTGGTGTTGGCAGGTTTTGCGCGCCTCTATGGGGAAAAGGCCCTCCGTCCGGACGGATGGTGGGAGCGGGCTTGGGGAGCCCAGGAGTGGAGCAGAGGGGGGCCCGTGGCCATCGCTCCTCCGGGGGCATTGACCTTCGCAAGAGATGCACTTGCAAAACCGTTCGGTCGCATCCACTGGGCTGGGACTGAAACGAGCCAGCTGCGTGCGGGTTTCATTGACGGCGCTATCCGTTCAGGTGAGCGTGCGGCTTCCGAAGCAATAGGTTTTGCGGAGTTTTAACCTCGCTGCTTCGGTTCTTACCTAGTCCTTACTAAGTAGTTGCCCGCAGTTTGTTCAGCGGGTATAAAGATGGTGGCATGAACAACACCGCGATTTACCTCACCCGTTGCCCCCGTCTCATGCGTACCATGTCAACGATGTGGGATTCAGCCTCGCCACTCCGGCTGGGCAGACATGGGTTTATGGCGACTCTTGGAACAACGGGGTTTTCATTCGCAATGCGATCACTCTGAACAATGCCTACGTAGGAACCCTTCGTGGCGTTCCAGCTGGCAGTTGGGTCTGGCCAGGTGCACCGTTCGAGCTTCCTAACGGACATGTCGCAATGTACGGGGCTGAGGTCAAGCAGGTAACACCAGGTCCATGGGGCTTCCAGCTCCAAGGCGGCATCCGCGCGGAGTTCGATCCAGCGCATGCAGGGCAGGCAACCGTAACGGCAATGCCACGCCCGGCAACCATCTGGGCGGCTGCGGCGGCCAAGGACCCAACCTCGGCAGCTCAGTACGTGTACGGCATTGATGGCAGCCACCATGCGCACGTCGCACAAGTGGACACCAATGGCAGCGTTACAGAAATCCGCACGATGGGCGGCACAATCTCCGGTCAGTTCACTGTTCTCCAAGAGCCAAGCGGTGGCTGGTGGATGGTTGGGCAACTTCCTTACCTGTCACGTCGCGTGGTCGCATACCCACTTTCCGGTCCTGCCGGCAAGGTCACCGGGCCAGCACTCAAGTTGATCACCCTTCCAAGCCCCGGAGCAACCAGGTACACATATGCGGGGACGATTCACCCTGAAATGAACGGACTCCTTACCTGGGCGGTAAACGGCACCGGGGCGGGAACTCCTTACGGACTTCAGCGTCAGGCAGCGTTCTGGCCACTCGCGCTTACCTACGCGAAGGCGGCAGCTGGTGTAACGGCAACCGCTGCACGCGTACATACAGCTGCGGCCACGGCAGCAGCCGACAAGGTTGTGCTCTGGGCCTCGACCAAGCAGGCTGAGCTCCAGACAGAGCTCTCAGCGGCAGCTGAGATCGACACGAGCCAAAACTGGTTGGCACCGCTGCCCGACCCACTCGCAACCGGGCTTGACGCCAACTCGGGCGCCCCAGCATTCTGGGAATTCCAAGGCAATCAGACTCAGCCTCCAGTCGGAGAGGACTCCGATGGGGGCGGCGACTTCATCGTCCCATCGTCCGATTCCGGATATAAGGCCCAGCAGGTTGCTGCTAGGGCGGCAGATGCTGCGGCCAAGACGGCTCTGGCTGATGCAGTTGCTCAACAGAAGGCCGCCGATCAGGCTGCACGGGCAGCCCAGAAGCAAGCAGACGCACAGCAGAAGGCTGCTGAAGCGCAAGGCAAGGCAGCCCAGAAGGCAGCTGAGAAGGCAGCCCAGAAGGCGCAGAAGGATGCAGAGAAGGCTCAGGCTGCGGCTGACAAGGCAGTCGAGAAGGCCAAGGACGACGCTGCCAAGGCTGCTGAGGCTGCCAAGAAGGCAAATGGCAAGGGACGCACATCCTGGGGTCTTGTTGCGGGAGCAGGGGTTGTCTCCAGAATCCTCGGTCGCAACTGATCCGCATCCCACTCAATAACTGGTTTTACAGGACGCCCCCGGCCAATGGCCGGGGGCGTAACTGTTTTTCAGCCCTTTTCAGTCGGCTTCACCTTCTCTTTGCGTCGGCCGCCCTAGCTTGAGAAAACAACGGGGGTCCGTCCGAAGGGAATCTGAGAATGAGAATCATCAAGGCAACAAGCAACTTCGCAGTGAGGGTGACAGCAGCGGGAGTAATGAGCGTAGTCCTCGCAGTGGTTCCCGCAGCAGGGGCAGCACGACGGTCATTACCCCCGCTGCTGTCACCCTCACTGCGAAGTTGCTTGTTGCCTTGACGATTCTCATTTTCAGTTCTCCCTCCGGACCCTCGGTGGTTTTTCAAAGCTAGGGCGACCAACTGAAAGAGAAGGTGAAGTCGACTGAAAAGGGCCTAAAAACAGTTGCGCCCCCGGCCATCGGCCGGGGGCGTCCTGT
>JAPLCH010000082.1 GCA_026392325.1 Solirubrobacterales bacterium
ATCAAACCTATGACCTGATGCTCATTGTGAGCGCCGAAGCAGAAGACAGCCGCAAGGCCGAGATCCATTCCGAAGCGGAAGCATTGATCGCCAAGGGTGGAGGAACTGTGTCCGAAACAACCCCTTGGGGCGATCGAACACTTGCCTTCGACATTGACCATGAGTCGATGGGCGTCTACAGCCTCATCCGCTTCGAGGGACCTGGCGAGCTTGTAGCTCCCATGGCCCGTCAGCTCAACATCACGGAAGGACTTCTCCGTCACCGTGTGGTCAAGGCAGTTCGGGGCGCACCTTCAACAGTTGCCCCATCCCCAGCAGCGAAAGCTCCGCCGAAGGAATCGGCGAGCCCAGCTCCAGCTCCTGTAGCCGCGCCCGCACCAGTCGCTGAAGAGGCACCGGCTGAAGCCGAAGTCTCTGCCGAAGCGGCCGAGCCAACCGCAGAAGCCTGATCGTCACGACTTCGCGCAGTGCTCACACGCACTGCTCCGATTTCAGCACCAACACCCACCTGCGCGGCAAAATCAACTGCTCACACCAATAGACTCGCATTCAGTCTAAAAGCCGCCGTCGAAAGGAAGCCACCGTGGCCGGAGCCAACATCAATCGAGTAATCATCACCGGAAACCTCACCAGGGACCCTGAACTGCGTTCACTCGCAAGTGGGACCAGCGTCTGCAAGCTTGGCGTCGCCGTAAATGGCCGACGCAAGAGCGCCAGCGGCGAGTGGGAAGACAAGCCGAACTTCTTTGACGTCACCGTTTGGGGCGCTCAAGGTGAGAACGCAGCACGCTTCCTGAGCAAGGGTCGACCTGTCGCAATCGACGGCCGTCTCGAGTGGAGTCAGTGGGAAACTGAGGGCCAGAAGCGTCAGAAGGTCGAAATTATCGCCGACTCGGTACAGTTCCTAGGCGGTCGTGATGATTCGACTGGTGGCTCTCCTGCTCCTAGAGGAGACGTACCAATCGACGATGGCGACTTTGCACCCCCCGCTGCATCAAGCGGTGCCGGGGACGAAGACATTCCCTTCTAGAAGAAACGAAGCAAGAGAAACGTGGCAAAACAGCGCAGCACAAGCACCAAGCCTTCAAGGCGTAAGGACAAGCGAGTCGGCACAGGCCGCCGTAAGTCATGCCCCTACTGCAAGGACAAGGTCGAACATGTCGATTGGCGTGACGTCGCCACCCTGCGCAAGTTCGTCTCGGACCGCGGCAAGCTTCGCGGCCGTCGGATCACAGGCGCATGCCGTCGTCATCAGAGCCAGATCGCTACCGCTGTGAAGCGAGCACGTGAACTTGCACTTCTCCCATACGTCGCAGAACATCGTGACGTTGAAGGACGCCTGCTCCGTTCAGATCGCGATGATCGTGAAGATCGTGGCGACCGTGGGGACCGCGGCGGCCGTGGCGGAGACCGACGCTAATGCCACAGGCAATTCTACTTTCAGACGTTGACGAGCTTGGAGCCAAGGGCGACGTCGTAGTCGTATCCAAGGGCTACATGCGTAACTTCCTTTCCCCTCGCGGCCTTGCCCGTGAGGCTTCCGATGCTGCAATCGCCGAAGCCCGGCGACGTGCTGAGGAAGAAGAGTCAGCACGCAGAGAAGCTGAGTCCAGGGCCGATGAGTACGCAGCCCTTCTGTCAAAGACCGTTCTGACGATCACTCGACAGGCTGGCGACGACGGACGACTTTACGGGTCAGTCACGAACGCTGATGTTGCGGAAGCCATCCGTGAAGCGCGCGGCATCAAGATTGACAAGCGCAAGGTTCGTCTCGACGAGCCGATCAAGGCTGTTGGCACACACATGGTTGAAGTTGAAATTGCCGGAGGCCAGAAGGCTTCTGTCAAGACCATGGTTGTTGCTGAGAGCTAAGACTCTCCGCAGCCCTCTCGCAAGTCAGACAAAGATGCCGCAGGATGCGGCCCTTTCCCCTTCCCCCACCAGGGCAGCGGCGCTAACCTCGCACGACCGTGGCATCTGACTCACAATCACTCGCATCCGAGCTCGCCTCCCTTGAGCGTGGCTCCGCGCCACCGCACGACATTGAGGCCGAGCAGTCTGTCCTCTCCGCAATCCTGCTTTCCGAACGGACTCTCTACGGAGTCGTAATCACCGGGCAGCTGCGACCCGAGGACTTCTACCGCCCTCAACACGCGGCCATCTACGACGCAATGATGTCCCTCTACAACGCAGGAGAGCCGATTGACTCGCTCCTCCTCAAAGAGCAGCTCCGTCGCTCCGGAACACTTGAGGATGCCGGCGGCGAGGGAATGATCGACGCGCTTGCCGCAGCTGCTCCGGCCGCAGCGAACGTCCGTCGTTACGCACAGATCGTCAAGTCTTCAGCGCTGCTCCGCAGGCTGCTTCGAGCGACCTACGAGATCCAGGAGTCAATCAGCACCCGTGATGGCGAAGCCCGTGATCTTGTCGAGCGGGCCGAAATGGCGATTCTTGAAGTGGCCCGGGACGACGCCCAGAAGGACTTCCTTCAGGTTGGGGACATTCTCGGCCGTGAAATTGACCGGATGGAAGCGCTCTCCAGAGGCGAACGCCCTCAGGGGGGAACTGAGTCCGGGTTCAGCGACCTTGACGCGGTCACGGGAGGCTTCCAGCCAGGCAACCTGATCATCATCGCGGCGCGACCTTCCATGGGCAAGTCAGCCCTCGTAACGAACATGGCAGAGAACGCTGCCATCGACCTTCAGAAGCCCGTCGCGCTGTTCTCGCTCGAAATGTCCGAGGCAGAGCTCGCCCAACGTTTCGTTGCTTCTCGATCCAACACCCCAGGTGACCGCCTCCGCAAGGGCAAGGTAAGCCCGGAGAAGTGGCCTCGGATCCTTGAGCAGTGCAACAAGATCGCCGCCGCCCCGATGTACATCGACGACACGTCGGACATCGGAATCATGGAGATCCGAGCCAAAGCCCGCCGACTTCACCAGAAGCTGCGTAAAGAGGATGGAACAGGCGGACTTGGGCTGATCATCATTGACTACCTCCAGCTGATGCGAGCCGACCACCGCTACGAAAGCCGGGTTGAGCAGGTAGGCCAGATGAGCCGTGGTTTGAAGATTCTCGCGCGTGAGCTAGAGGTTCCCGTCATCGCGCTGTCCCAGCTCTCCCGCGCAGTCGAGTCACGGACGGACAAGCGCCCACTCCTCTCCGACCTGCGCGAGTCAGGGCAGATTGAGCAGGACGCGGACGTCGTCATGTTCATCTATCGCGACGGTTATTACAACAAAGAAGAGAGCGAAGACTCGAACGTTGCCGAGCTGATAATCGCTAAACACAGAAACGGTCAGCTAGACACTGTGAGACTTACTTTCCAGGACATTTACCCCCGTTTTCTTACGCTGCAGAGAGAAGACGACCGCCGAGACTAGGTATTCCCGCCCGGGTGCGTAGACTCCTTCACTCAAATGCCAGGAATAGTCATAGTTGGCGCCCAGTGGGGCGACGAAGGAAAAGGAAAGGTCACCGACCTTCTCGCTGAGAAGGCCGATACCGTCATCCGTTTTCAGGGCGGCAACAACGCCGGCCACACCATTGTCCGCGACGGAGTTGAGTGGAAGCTGCACCTGATTCCGTCAGGAATCCTGCATCCCGGGACCACCTGTGTGATCGGCAACGGCGTTGTCATCGACCCCAAGGTGCTCACGTCTGAGCTTGATGAACTGAAGCGCAAGGGCGTTGATATCTCAACCCTTCGAATCAGCTCCAATGCCCACATGATCATGCCGTACCACCTGATGCTTGACCACGCTGGAGAACTCCGTCTGGGTGAAGCTCAGATTGGGACAACCCGCAGAGGCATCGGCCCCGCATACGAAGACAAGGCGGCCCGCCTTGGCATCCGCGTTCAGGACCTCCTTGATGAAAAGATCCTCAAGCAGAAGATCAT
>JAPLCH010000210.1:0-4173 GCA_026392325.1 Solirubrobacterales bacterium
ATCGCATTGCTAGTTGGAGTTGGCGGGTTCTTCCTCGGCGAGTCAGTTAAGGGCGCCCAGTACGACCCAGGCAAGGCTAAATACCAGCAGATCCTTGCCAAGGGATTCGCGTCCGGCCAGCAGGCTGGCAACGCAGCTGGCCAGCAGGCGGGGAAAGCATCAGGTCAGGCACAGGGTGAGCGGATCGGCAAGGCACAAGGTCTTGTGATCGGCAAGCGTGCCGGGGAGGCCACCGGGATTGCGACCGGCCAGAAGGAAGGCTATGCAGCTGGTTATGCGGCAGGCGTTGTGACTGGCGCAGGTGACGCGCTGGGAGCACTCGGCACTTGGAACACGAACGTTCCGTATGTGGTTGAGCTTGACCCAAGCCCAGTCAAGGGTGTTCCATATCAGGTCTATTCCCGCACGCACATGCTTAAGGGCTACAGCTACTTCCTCTGCCCAGACGGAAAGACAGCCTGCAACACGAAGTTGCTCGGCTAGAGATTCTGCCCCGGGTTCGCCCGGAGTTCTGGAAGTGACAGTCGGCCGCCCTTCCTGGGCGGCCGATTTGCGTTCGGGCTTCAGTTTGGCGTGCAGCCGGATCTGGGCCCAAAGTACGTCACGGTCCAAGGTCCGGAGGTTGACAGCGGAACGCCCGTGCCTGAAGGCATTTGAGGGATCGCTCTGACTCCCGGGTTGTTGCTGGTCAACACGATGCCCCGGTGGGCGTCCTCTGGAATCGCAGAGAATGTTTGGAGTGGACGGTTGACGCGGCGCGCCAGGATTCTGGCGTGTGATGGATAGCCGGCTGTGGCGAAGGGCAGGCAACCGTTCAGCGCTTTGAGTCCTCCGGCCTTGTTGAGTGCTGCCAGCTCTGAATCCGAGCTTGCCTGGAATGCGATTGCGTTGTCCCAGGATGTGCGAGTTGATTTGGCGCTGCCGATCAGAGCCCATCCGGCAAGGAGTCCCACCGCAAAGGTCACGGAAGTTCGGAGCACGAGTTCGCGGGTTGCTGACGCCTCGGTCAGCTCAAGCAGCCATCCTGCGCCCGCTCCAGCAAGCGCGCAGAGTGCGATGCCAGCTGGAATCGCATAGCGACTGATGCCTGGCTCAACGCCGACAAGGTTCAAGGCGAGGGTTTCCACCAACCAGACCGCTGCTGCTGCTGCTGCAAGCAGAGCAAACCGTCCCCGTCGTTGGTGGCGCAGGACTGCGCCGGCGAGTAATCCCACTGGGATCAAAATCCATGCTTTCTGGGGAACCACCCGAAGCCACACTCCAAAGATGGCTGAACCGTTAGCTCCCAAGTCCATGAATTCGCTTGCTCGGTCAGAGGCCTGAAGTGCCTTGGCGCCAGCGCTTACTGGAAGGACAAACCAGAGGACAAACCAGATTGAAAGCGCTCCAAGGCCCTCACGCGCAACGGTTCGGAAGGGCTCTCCGTCCTTGAGCATCCTCCAGGTAAGCCAAAAGAGAACGAATATCCAAACCTCAGGGCGCACAAGTCCGGCTGCGATCGCGAAGCCAAGCGCCAGCCGCGGGCGGCCAGATGTCCCTGCGGTGATGGCAGCCAGTGACGCAGCGATAAGCACGGGCTCTGACATGCCGGCTATCCCTGCTGTCAACCATGGGCCAATCGCGAAGGGGAGTAGTGCCGCGACTGCTCCGCCAAGCAGACCCCATTCCCTGCGGGTCAGTTTGAACAGAAGCAGGCTGGTCGCCAAGAGGCAGAAGCGCACAAACCAGAGCCAAAGGTGAGCTGCAAGCTGGCCTGAGAGAAACTCAAATGGAAGGCTGAGGAGCACGGGGAGTGGCTTCCACGAGGGGCCAACGCTGAAATTGATGGAATGGCCTTGGGCGAGCTGTCCTGCCCAGACGAGCCAAGAGTTGGCGTCGTTGCCCGTTTCCTGACCGAGGGGAATGAGGCTTACTGCGGCCGCGATGGCACACAGGCCAAGAGCAGCAGCGAAACCAAGCCTCGAACTGCTGCCAGCGGGAGAATCAGTCTGGTTGGCCGACACCGAACACCCGCATTGCGTTCTCGCTGAGGAAGAGTCGCCTGCTGGTGTCGTCAAGCCCCAACGAGTCAAGGTCCTCAAGTGACTTCTGTGGAGCGATCATCGGGAAGTTGCTGCCGAACATGACCTTCTTGGGTCCATCTGCCTGCAGGTAACGAACAAGCTCGGGTGGGAAGCGGCGGATTGTGTAGGCCGAAGTGTCGATGTAGACGTTCTCGTATTTGCGGGTCAGGGAGATCATCTCTTCTGTCCACGGATACCCAATGTGCCCGGCGACGATTTTGAGTTCCGGAAAGTCAAGCGCCACATCGTCCAGGTAAGGAATCGGCCGCCCTACCTCCGATGTCCGCAACGGGCCCGTGTGTCCGACCTGGAGGCAGAATGGAATGTCAAGCTCAACGCAGGCGGAGTAGAGCGGGTAATAACGACGGTCGTTTGGTGGCAGCTCCCAAAGCCATGGCAGCATCCGGAGCGCGACAAACCCATGGTCTTGGACGCAGCGCCGAAGCTCCCGCACGGCCTCCATTGGCTTGCGAAGGTCAACGGACGCAGCACCTGCAAAGCGTGTGGGATAGGCCGCAACCCATGCGGCAACTTCCTCGTTGCTGATCACAGCTCCCTGTGGGCCGTGCCATCCGGTGAGGATTGAGATGTCAACTCCCGCCGCGTCCATAGCCGCGATGCTCGCTTCGATCGGGATCTCCTCCGTGGGAGTCTCCTGGTCAGTCCACCGGCGAAGTGAGTCAAACATCGGGTCACTGATGAACCGGAGTGTTGGGTGCTGAATCCACGCGTCAATAATCATCGCGTGAAGGTTACGCCCATCACAACCGTCCTGGTAATCGTTGGTTGGCCACGGGCCCACTTCGAGAGGAGGGTGGCTGGGCGCCAACTGCTGGAGACAAGAACTTGTGAGTTCGCTATTCGGGACTGACCGCTGTAGTCTGGGACCAACGCAATAGTGACCGCAATCACACAAGTGATTGCTTCAAAGGGGAAGACCAGTTGACCAACCGCACCCGCCGTTCACGTTCATTTGCAGTCGTTGCTGCCGCTGCAGCGATGCTTCTGCTTCCGGCGTCAGCCCTTGCGGCAACGGCTCCCAAGGTGACTGTCAAGGCGACCTTCAAGGCGGGCGGCAGTATTGGCCAGATCTGGGTGACAGATGCAACAGCTGGCAACACGCTGATCCTCGCCAACTCCAGCAACAAGGTGCTGGCAACCGGCACAGCAGACTCGCTTGGTTCATTCATCTTCCGGGATGTGAAGGCCGCGAAGGGCTACACGGTCAGGCGTCAGATCGGCAAGGTAGTCGCCGGCACGTCAAAGATCACAGTGCTTGCTGCCGGGAAGAATCCATCCTCGACTTTCTACAAGGGCATCAAGCTCAAAGAGGGCCTCAACTACGTGAAGATGCGTGACGGCATTGAGCTTGTCATGACAGTTCGTCCACCCAAGATCAATGGTGTTCAGAAGCACCTGACTGACGGTCCCTTCCCGACGATCATTGAGCACTCGGGTTATGAGACGGCAGCTCCTGGAGACCTATATTCGGCGATCGCCTTTGGCGTCAACAAGTGCTTCCCTGCATCATCAACCTGCAACCCGCTCCTGCCTGACTCCTCAACTTCGATTGGTGCGTTGATTGCGCCGCTGCTTGGCTTCACCGCCGTTTCCATTCAGATGCGAGGCTCGGGCTGCTCCGGCGGTGCGTTTGACCTCTTCGACCTGCCGACGACATATGACGGCTACGACATGGTTGAAACGGTTGCCGCTCAGTCTTGGACCAAGGGTCACAAGGTCGGCATGGCCGGCATCTCCTTCTCCGGCATCTCGCAGATGTTTGCCGCGGGAACAAATCCGCCGCATCTTGCCGCCATCTCACCGATGTCAATCACTGATGACACTTACACCGCAACCGGGTACCCGGGCGGCATCGTCAACAATGGCTTTGCTCTGTCCTGGATTTCACAGCGGATGGACGACGCCCAACCAGCTCCAGGTGGAGGGCAGATGTGGGCGAAGGCAATGGTTGCCCGCACGGACGAGGCAGGCCTCAAGTGTCTTGCAAATCAGAAGCTGCGCCTTCAGACGCAGGACGCAGTCGCTCAGTCGAATGCCAATCCGTTCCGAAACAAAGCAATTTTCGACAACCGCGCAGCTGCGACTTGGG
>JAPLCH010000210.1:4196-8244 GCA_026392325.1 Solirubrobacterales bacterium
TCCGAAACAAAGCGATTTTCGACAACCGTGCAGCTGCGACTTGGGTCAGCAAGATCAAGGCCCCTGTATTCCTGATCGGTTCATCCCAGGACGAGCAGACGGGCGGCCACTTCCCAGAGGCACTTGGTGCTCTGAAGAACAACAAGAACGTCTGGTTGACGATTCAGAACGGCGTTCACGCCGACTCACTCGGGCCGAGCACCATCACCCGATGGGCAGAGTTCCTGAACCTCTTCGTAGGGGATCAGATCCCCAAGATCCCGGAGAGCGTCATGTCTTTGAGCAGTGCTCTGTATCAGCAGCTCGCGAATTCACCGGCGCTGCCCGTCCTGCAGTCACGCTTTGCAAACCTTACAAATACAGCAGCGAATGTTGCGGCTGCCAAGGTGACCTTCAAGAAGGATCCCCGTGTTCGTCTTCTGATGGACAATGGCAATGCTGTTTCAGGCCAGCTTGGTGCGATCGGCGCACCGTGGGAGCTTGACTACAGCAGTTGGCCGATCAGTGAGGTGACACCAACCACCTACTACCTGGGTGATTCTGGAGCTCTCACAAAGACTGCTCCTGTGTCCGCTTCGACAGCTTCGTACACGGGTGATCCGAGTGCTCGCCCTGAGCTGACGCTCCACGGTGCTGGATCTGGAGACGACTGGAAGGCACAGCCTCGGTATGACTGGCAGCCACTGGCGTCAGGCAAGGGCATCGGGTTCACAACTGCTGCGCTTGCGTCCGACTTGGTAATCGGTGGTCCGTCCAGCCTTGACCTCTACCTCAAGTCGTCGGCGCCGAACACGGACCTGCAAGTCACCATCAGTGAGGTCCGTCCGGATGGCAAGGAGACTTACATTCAGAACGGTTGGCTGCGCGCATCACATCGCAAGTTGGATTCAGCCAAGTCAACCGCGGTCGACCCGTGGCCGACACACCTTGCAGCTGATGCCCGGAACCTGCCTGCTGGCGTGTTCACCCTGACGCGAGTTCCGGTCTATCCGGCAGCCCACGCCTTCCGCGCTGGGTCCAAGATCCGTGTGACTGTCGAGGCTCCGGGCGGAGATCGTCCGATCTGGAAGTTCGGGACGCTGGAGAACGGAACGATCACGAACACCATTTCGATCGGTGGCGTGCAGGCATCTCGCCTTGTGCTTTCGGTGATCAGCGGTGCCACCGCGAAGGGCACTCCGCTGCCTGCCCCAACCGCTCTGCGTGGACAGCCAAGCCGTACTTACATTGCGGCTTCCAACGGCGGCTGATTGAGCTTTATCGGCGGTGGGGGCTTTCGTCCCCACCGCCGAAAAGAGCTGTCTGAACCGAAGGCGGATTCCACGCTGGCCTATGGGCCGGCCGCCATCCTTCTGCAGGAGCTTTAGAAGCTGACGGTTTCAGCCAAGGCTTCAACAACCTCGGAGTACATGGTCTCCTTGATTGCCTTGACAACATCGCGCGTCTTTCCGGACAGAGCCTGTGCGCGCTCAACGGATACCGACAGGACTTGGTCTTCAGGAACTGCGATGTCTGCGATTCCTCCAGCCAAGGCGTCGTCTGCCCCAAACCGCCGACCGGTCAGCATCGCCTCGTACGCAGCCGCTGGGCTCAGCTTGGCTTGAACAAGGCGGGCCATCCCCTTGGTGAATGGAATGTTGATATCCACTTCCGGGAGGCAGAAGTACCCACGGTCGTTGCGCATCACTCGCTGGTCGCATGCCAAGGCCAGCATTCCGCCACCTGCGAACGCGTGTCCGTTGACGGCGGCAACTGTGGCTACTGGGAAGGTGACAAGGCGCGAGTAGAGCTTCTGGAGTCCATTTGCAACGAGTGACGGCCCGCCCTGTTCAGCGTTGGCCATCATCCATTCAAGGTCCAACCCGTTGCAGAAGAACTTGCCTTGACCCGTGAGCACAACTGCAGCCGGGCCTTCGCTCTCCTCCACTTGAGTTAGAGCCTGGTCGAAGGCATCGAGCATGGTTGGGTTGAAGCGGTTCTCCTCAGCGACCATTGTCAGGATGAATACATCGTCGGTTCTGGTCACTTCGATCATTTCGGCTCCAAGTCTGTGGGCAGTTGGCCTGCGGGGGTGGAAGCTTATTGACCAGCCTTCACGCCTTCCGCTTACAGACCCACCGGGGGCGATTGCAATGACTCGTCCGGGAGCTGTAGCGGCTGGAACAAACTCTCGGTATTGTGATGTCAGTCACACGACCAAGGGGACCTGTTCACTTCATGAGGCATTCAATGAGATTGCGGCATCTGCTGGTCATCGGAGCATTGATGGCCGTCGTGGCACCAGCAACAGCTTCAGCCAGCCTGACCTCTACTCAGAAGAAGGCGATCCAGAAGGTTGGATCCGACTCCTACATATACGGCTATGGCCCTGTCTACATGCAGCGCAATGTCACCAGGTTCCCCGCGAACATGGTCGTCAATGTCCAGTACTTGGCAACGGAGATGACGCGCACAGTCGTCAAGCCCAACTCGGACACGCTCTACTCGATCATCATCCTCAATGTTGGTACTGACCCGGTCATCGTCCACGCCCCGTCGTCCGGTTCTCGCTATTTCAGTTTTGAGCTGCTCGATGGGCACACCAATGTGTTCGGTTACATCGGAACGCGGGCGACCGGGAACAGTGGGGGCGACTACGCGATCGTCGGACCCAACTGGAACGCCTCGACAACCCCACTTGGGAAGAGCGTCAAGGGAATCATTCGCTCCCACACCCCGTGCGTGTGGGTGGTCGGTCGCACCCTTGTTGACAGTGAGGCGGACCTGCCAGCAGCGGTAGCCATTCAAGACCAGATAACTGCGCAGAAGAACAGCAAGGTTGGGGCCGGGGAGTACCTTCCCAACTTCAACCTAACTACTCCCAACAACGCACTGGGCACCCCAGCAGACATGGTCCCCAACGCAGCGTATTTCAAGGAGTTCGGGACGGTCATGGCAGGGCAGCCGCCAATAGCTGCTGACTCCAAGACGATCACTGCGATCGCCAAGTACGGAGTCGGCCCGGGGCTTGACCCCAACAAGACTCAGAGCGCCGCAGTGATGGCGGAACTCGTGAAGGGCGCCAAGGCAGGTCAAGCCAAGATTGATGTCGGCATTGAGGCGCAGCGCAAGGCTTCAGCAAAGAAGAACAACGGCTGGATCCTTTTTGACCATGTCGGTGATTACGGCACCGATTATCTGACGCGCGCGATCATCGCCCAGATAGGGGTTGGGGCCAACAAGCCAGTGGAATCGATCTACCCAGGAACAACCCATGACTATGCGGGCAAGGTCCTCAACTGCGGAGCTGGGCATGTTTACAAGATCCACTTCAATGCAGGCCAGACGCCGCCAGTTGATGGCTTCTGGTCGGTGTCAATGTATGCCGATGACCAGTTCTTCATCGCGAACCCGATAAACCGTTTTGCGATCGGTGACCGAACACCAGGCCTTACCCGAAACTCGGACGGCTCGCTGGATATCTGGGTCAGCAAGGGACAGCCTTCTGCTGCCCGCCGAGGTATCAAGAACTGGCTGCCCGCGCCAGCCACCACATTTACTTTGGTGATGCGCGCGTACATTCCACGGGCGAGCATCCTCAACGGCACTTGGAAGTACCCGAAGATCACCAAGGTCGTCTAGCCGGGTGCGTTTCGGCTGGCTTGGCTTTCGGTCCTGCCGATCGCTGTACGCACGGGGCTTGCGCTTGCGCTGAGGGTCATCGCGTATGACTCTGGCCCCTTATTCGACAGGTGTTAGCATCGTCCGCGTTCGGCAATTCAACACTTCTAGCCCTCGAAAGGGAGATTCCAGACCATGTGCACCTCATTCACCATCGGGAACAAGGCCAGTGGGTATGTATACGGCCGCACCATGGAATTCACGCTTGACCTCCGCTCGGAGATCGTCGTCATCCCCCGGGGTACGAGTCTCACAGGCACCGACCGGAACGGTCAATTGGGTGAGGGTGGACTCAGCTGGGAAACCAAATTTGCCGCTGTTGGAGCCAACGCGCTCGGCCTTCCGATCGTTATTGACGGTGTGAACGAGAAGGGTCTTGTCGTTGGCG
>JAPLCH010000257.1:0-3333 GCA_026392325.1 Solirubrobacterales bacterium
AGCTTGTGACGCGGGCGGATCTTCCGGTCGTGCCAAAGCTGCCCGGCATTCTCAAGAGGCTCAGGGGCGAGCGCAAGCCAAGCTATGGAATCAGCGCCTTCATCTGCCGACCTGAGGAACGGTTTGGTCAGCTTCCTGAAGGTTGGAAGCGAGCTTTGAACACCAGGGGTATCCGCCCAACCGGGATGCACAGCGTGAACGGTTACCCCAGCCTCTGCCAGCTGAGCGCTCTGCAACTGGGCAAGAGCTATCTGAGCGCGCTTGGTACGGGCGTAGACCGCAGCCCCATCGTATGAGTCACCTGCAAGGTCAGCTTCTGGCAGGGCCAAACCCTCGCTGTAGGCACCTCCCGATGTGACCATCACAACACGACCCTTGGCGGATATGAGATTCCCCATCATCAGATGCTCCAGAAGGTATGGGCCAACAACATTTGTGGCCCATGCAAGCTCAAGGCCGTCCTCGGTGATTGACCGTTCGTGAAGCAGAACCCCCGCGTTCAGCACCAGAGCATCCACTCCACCCAGAGTCTTTGAAAGGAGTGCTCCCAGTCGCCTGACATCAGCGAGGTCAGACATGTCGCATTCCTCAAACCTCACCACTCCGGAGCCAGCTGCAGCAGCCGCCTCGGTGACTTCCCTGATCGCATCGGAAGCCCGCTGCCTGCTGCGCGAGATCATTGTGACCGAAGCCCCAGCCGCCGCACACATTCGAGCGGCAGATCTTCCAAGGCCGGCACTGGCCCCAGTAATGATGACCTCTTTGCCCTCCGCGTTGGGAAGTGGCTCAAAGGCTCTTGACCTGGCTGCATAACCAAGCTTCGAAAAGCCGGGGGCAATTGCCAGGTCAAGTACCCGGTCCAGAAGACCTGGATTAGTCGAAGAGGACACATCCAAAGAGTAGAGGCAGAGCCTCCCGGTGTCCTCCGAGCCAGCGTCGCGTACCCTTTGCGCCCATGCCAAGTCAAACCCCCAACCCAAATGCCCCCTTGATCGCCGGCGTCGCCCAAGGCATGTGGCGCGCCGACTGCCCTGGTCCCGTCGCAATGCTCGCCGACGTCATCCGCGGAGCCGTTGCCGACTCTGGCGCCAGCCCGGAAGCTATGGAAAGCCTGGACGCGCTTTGTGTAGTCCGATATGTCAGCGCCGACCACGCCGACCCCGCGAGACTCATTGCTAACGAGCTGGGAGTTGAGCCACGGCTGAGAATCCATACCGCCATTGGAGGGGACACGCCACAGGCAGCAATCGGAGAACTCTCCGCACGGATCGCCGCTGGAGAGATCGATGTCGCCGTCCTCTGTGGCGGAGAGGCCTTGAGGAGCCTTTCATCACATCTCAAGACCGGAACTGACCCGGGTTGGCACTCTGACCTGCCTGAGACTGACCCGCACGAAACACTGGGAACCGACCGACTGCCAAACAGTGATGCCGAAACAGCTGCCGGCTGTATCGCACCGCTGATGATCTACCCACTCTTTGAACACGCTCTCTGGGCCAACGAGGGAGGAACCCTCGAGGAACTCCAGTCGCGCGTTGGCAGCCTTCAGGCCCGCTTCTCAGGCCAAGCCGCGTCCAACCCCCACGCCTGGGGCCCGACGGGCCACTCCGCCGAGTTCATCGCCAGCGCCTCCCCTCAAAACCGGGATGTGACGCTGCCCTACACAAAGCTCATGAACTCCAACATCCAGACAGACCAAGCCGCAGCGGTATTGCTGATGTCCGAAAGAGCAGCGGATCGGTTTGCTGTTGCCCCAGAACGGCGCGTTTATCTCCATGGTTCCTCTCACGCCACCGAGCCATGGTTCTTCTCCGAGCGAGAGGACCTTGGCCGCTCCCCAGCAATGGGAGCCGCAATCCATTCCGCTCTGGGTCAAGCCTCAAGCTCACTCGATGACATCCATGCGCTCGACCTGTACTCATGCTTCCCGTGTGCGGTCCGCATCGCCGGCAAGGAGATCGGCTACGACCCAATCTCCGATCCGCGCAGTCCTACTGTCACAGGAGGACTCGCATTCGCGGGAGGACCAGGCAACGCCTATGTACTGAACTCAATCGCGGCGATGGCACAGCAGCTCCGCAGTAACCCGGGTGAAAAGGGTCTCGTCACCGCGGTTGGCTGGTATCTCACCAAACATGCAGCAGGCGTCTATTCAACCTCGCCCCCAGTTGATCCCTTCGTCGCTCCGCTCAAACATGAGGAGCCGGAGGCCGAACGTCAGGTTGCCGTTGGGGCTGATCTCGGATCTGCCATTGCCGAGACGGCAACTGTGATTTATGAGCGTGACGGAACCCGCTCCTTTGGAATCATCACCGCATTGCTCGGCGATGGGCGACGAGTCCTTCGAAGCACAACTGACCCTTCGCTACTTGAGTGGATTGACTCAGGTCGCCCTGTCACGGGCCAGCGAGTCTTTTTCGAAGGCGCTGAAGGCTTCGCTCCGCTGACCTAAGAGTCCCTAGATCAGACTTTCTTGACGACGCTTGACTTGAGCTGCATTGGACCAAACCCGTCAACTTTGCAGTCAATGTCGTGATCCCCGACACCATTTACAAGTCGGATGTTCCGAACCTTGGTTCCAACCTTGATGGAGGTTGAGCTGCCCTTGACTTTCAGGTCCTTGATGACTGTGACCGTGTCGCCGTCGGTGAGTTCATTCCCGACCGAATCCCTGATCACGGGGTCTCCTTCGGAGCCCGCTTCATCTCCTGATGGAGCCTCACTTACAGGCAGCCACTCGTGACCACACATCGAGCAGACGAGGAAGCTGTCCCGCTCGTAGTGATGTTCGCTGGAGCATTCCGGACAAAGTGGCGCAGTTTCGGTCATGCCACGAGTCTGACAGAGCCCGAGGGCTCAAGGCTTCGTGAAGTGGGCGATACTGGGCTCGAACCAGTGACCTCCGCCTTGTCGAGGCGGCGCTCTCCCAGCTGAGCTAATCGCCCTGGGAATGGGCAAGGCTACCACCGGAGAGCGCTCTCGCGGCGTCAGGCCCGAAAGTCGATGCTCACTCCGTCGCCTCGCTCTCGGTCAGCGAGACGAACGGTCAACACTTCGCTGGATTGCTTCCTCAACCCAGGGCGCAAGAGCTCGGACGGCCCACCGGCTGAAGTGAATGCCGTCGGATCGCATTGGGTATCCACGCAAGAACGACGGGCAGAAATTCTTGCTGCAGATCCTGCTCTGAGTTGAGACGTAATTACCGCCTCCGGCCCTTACGGCTGTGCCGAGTTCAAAGTCGGCTCGCCGATCTGCAGTGGACAGCCATCGGTTGCATCTGCTCGCGAGTCTGTCTGGCTTGAGGCAATCCTCGTAAGCCGGCATCACAAGCGA
>JAPLCH010000257.1:3383-6271 GCA_026392325.1 Solirubrobacterales bacterium
GTTGTCTCCTGCCGCTGTCGGCTTCCCTGCCTCACACGCTGGTAGGAAGCAATCACCAGTCCAGGCCGTTTGCGATTCAAGACACGATTCACCAGCATCCGATGGGCATCGCAGTTATTACCGTGGGAATCAACCTGTCCGGTGTCACCAACCGTCCAAGGCTGACAACTAGTGATTGTCAGCGGCATAAGCCTCACATTCTTCGGGAGCAGCCTTTGAACCTCGTAGACCCATTGCAGTGCGAATGAATTTCCAACAATCGCAACTAGTGGTTTGACCCCAGGCGGCCATCTAAGGTGCCCGTACCCGAGCCCCCTGCGCGTGCAGTTGGTTGCTTGCCGATAGCTGGTGATCGTTGTCAAATCGGGACAGCGCTTCTCGAGTGCCGTCCCGGCGTCCTGGAGAAAGTTCCGGTCCGCAGTGTGAACCCCAAGCATCTGCCACTCGAACAACCGCTGCCCCAATGAGACCTCATTTGCAGTCAGCCTCCGATGGTTCCTGGACGCCGAAACGGCACCCAATGTCTCGGCTTTGGTCCACTCAGCCCCTCCCGGTGGGAGTGGCGCGATCGAATGCGATATTGGCCGGGCAAAGGCAGCAATCACGACAATGTTGAACCCAACCAGCGCCACCATAAGGACTTTCCTCGTGGCTGGCCTCCTACGACGCGACCCCTCGCCCTGGGCCTTTCCGTGAGCAAGGCCCACGAACGGCCGCTCAATCAGCCTCTGGCTCAAAGTCGCGACGATAACTGCACCAGCAAAAAGAGCCACACGTACCCACGGCCGGCCGCTTGACGTCCCATAGAGAATCCCGGCAAAGACAATGATCGGCCAGTGCCAGAGATAGAGCGAATAACTGATTCGTCCGAAGAACCGCGGCAGCTTCCATGAAAGTGCCCATCCAGCTGGGTTTGAAGCCTCGGGGGTTAGCCCCGCGCAGATCAGCAGTCCAGCGCCCAGCGTGGGCAGTAGACCCTGTGCCCCCGGATAGCCGGATGAGGCGTCACAAAAAGCAAGCCCCCCAGCGAGCAGTGCTATTCCGCATATCCCCGCTACGTCGGCGACCCGCCCCTTGAACACCTTGGCAAGTGCTGGGGTCAAGGCAAGTGCAGCACCAAGCGCCAGTTGCCAGGCACGAGTGAGCGTCGAGTAGTAGCCCCCGGCCGGGTCAGAAGTAGCCGACTGAACCGACCAGATAAATGAGGCCAAACCAATCAATAGAACGGCCGCACGGACACCCCCGAGCCAACCAACTCGTCGAATGAACCGAGTGCAGGCAAATGCCACCAGTGCGAAGCAGACGGGCCAGACCAGGTAGAACTGCTCCTCAACGGCCAACGACCAGAAGTTCTGCAGCGGTGACTCAGAAAGCCCCCTCTGAAAGTAATCTGAGGCCTGATGAATTAGCTGAATGTTGGTTGCGAAGAAAGTTGCCCACAGAGCGTCTGACTGCAGCCTGATGAATTGGATCCGACCAAGAGTCAGCTTCCCCAACAGCAGCACCGCAGCAATAGTCAGCGTTGCGGCGGGCAGGATCCTAAGTATTCGCCGCCGATAGAACCCCCTGATTGAGATCCTTCCGCGATCTCCCGCGTCAACGCACCTGCGATATTCGGCAGCCAGCAGGGCCGTTATAAGGAATCCAGAGATAACGAAGAAGACGTCGACGCCTATAAATCCCGAGCCGAAGCCGGGAACATCCAGGTGGTCGAACACAACTAGTAGAACCGCGATTGCACGCAGCCCCTGAATGTCTGGTCTGAACCGGATCAATGGGCCGTCGGCTTTGGAGTCGGACAATGCTTTAGCTGGTGGCCCATCCGATTCTGGATCGTGATCGGTTAGCGATGCTGACATCCGTTCCCATTGTGGCATGGAGACAAGCAACCCCGATGAAGGAATGGCCTGCAAAACCGAAGAGAGGCTCATCCCGATAGGCTTCCTCTCCCTTGGCGACGTGGCGGAGTGGCTACGCAGCGGCCTGCAAAGCCGTGTACACCGGTTCGACTCCGGTCGTCGCCTTTAGTCGCAGGGGGTGTATCCTTCTCGGCTGTATGCGGATGTAGCTCAGTTGGCTAGAGCGTCTGCTTGCCATGCAGAAGGTCGAGGGTTCGAGTCCCTTCATCCGCTTCTCTTGAGAACCCCGCGATCAGCGGGGTTTTCTTTTCCTAACGTAACTCCGCGGCCGCTCCTCACATTGTCCGACGTCCCTATGAGGACCAGGGCTACAAGTCGCAACGACACTCCTCCTTACGCGCTATTGCCCCTGAGGAGTACAACATCCCTTACCCCGATGCAGGGGCTCACTCCTAGGGCGCCGGAACCATATCCCCGAGGAAGAAGGTCAGAAGCGCGGCACCAAGCAACATTGGAATGAGCAGTAAGCCCTCTTTGCGCTCCGCGCCTGCCGAAAGGCCAAGACAAAATGCGCCGAGGCCGGAGGCGAGCCAGAACGGGAACAAGGGCAGGCCCCATCCCACCCGGAAACCGAGCCCGAGCGGCGTGACTATCCATGACAGCGCCCAGGAGCCAGGGAGCAGCACGATGTTAAACACGGCCAGGCTCATCGCCCATCTCCCAAGGCGGGATCGAAGAGGATCCAGCAATAGCGCCCATCCCGCTGCCACACCGGCGCTGACAACGGCGAGCAAGAACACGGAGGAGAAGACCGCCTGAGGGATATCCACGAAGAGCCCCCCACCATCGGCGCTGTGCGGAGATATTGCCATCCGCAAAAGTTGGCTCGCCGCAAGTGCCCCAAGGCCAACAACATCAAGCCAGAACGCGATCGAGCCCAGATGCTCTGACCGGCGGAGCCTCAACGTTGACCGATTGGCTGCCTGAGCATGGGACATGCCTGATTGTGCCCGGGAATCAGTGCCATGC
>JAPLCH010000077.1 GCA_026392325.1 Solirubrobacterales bacterium
GGTACTGACGTTCAACCGTGTTGACGACTTGGCCATTCTGAGGGTTGATGGTCTGCGGGGACAACCATTGAGGATGGTCGGCCGCCCTGAGGCAGGATCAACCGCAGTAGTGCTCGGATATCCATTGGATGGTCCGTTCACGGTCACTCCTGCTCGCATGGGACGAACGCTAGTGGCGCTTACCAACGACGCATATGGCACGGGGCCATTCCGCAGGGAGATCACCATTCTTCGGGGCAGGGTTCGGCCCGGAAACTCAGGGGGTCCCGTCCTTAACTCATCCGGCTTGGTGGTCGGAACGGTGTTCGGCAGAACGACCAGTGGGGGGCCGGATGGCGGCTTTTCGATCCCACCTGAACGGGTCCAAAGAGAGCTTCAACGCGCCACCTCCGGACAGCGGGACCCTACGGGTCCGTGTGGGCGCTGATTCAACCGGGCAGGTACTCGGAGCCATTCGGCGCTACTGTGCCGCGGCAATGGCTAAGACAGTCGTACTCGCAGAGAAACCTTCCGTTGGCACCGACCTGGCTCGGGTGCTTCCTGGTCCCTTCAAAAAACAGAAGGGCTTCCTCGAAGGCCCCGATCACGTAATCACTTGGGCTGTAGGTCACCTCGTTCAGCTTGCTGAGCCTGAGGACTACGACAAGAAGTGGAAGAGCTGGAAGATGGAGGAACTGCCAATTGTTCCTTCTGGATTCAAGTTCAAGCATGTTGTTGAGGACCGGTCCAAGGCCCAGTACAACATTGTCAAGCGCCAGCTCAACCGTGAAGATGTCGACAAGGTCATCAACGCTTGCGATGCGGGGCGTGAAGGCGAGCTGATTTTCGCGCTCTGTTACCACCAGGCCAAGTGCGAGCTTCCCGTTGAGCGCCTCTGGCTTGCGTCAATGACGAAGGCTGCGATTGAGGATGCATTCGGCCATCTGCGTCCAGGAACCGACCTTGAGCCACTTGAGTCCGCTGCCCGGGCCCGCCAGGAGGCGGACTGGATTGTCGGCATGAACGCCACCCGCGCCGCGACGATCCGATTGAGGACATCCTTCGATGGTGCGGTTTCTTTGGGACGAGTGCAGACGCCGACTCTCGCAATCCTCGCCCGTCGTGAGGAGGAGATCGCAGCTCACATTCCTGTGGCTTACTGGCAGGTGACTTCGCAGTTCCAGACATCAGCAGGCGAGCTTTACAACGGCCTCCTGATTGCCGAAGGTGGCGACCGGCTTCCCGAAGGCGAACTTGCGGATGCCGTAGTTGAGGCAACCAAGGATGGAAACGGAACGATCGTCCGGATGGAGACCCGCGAGCGTCGCGACAAGGCCCCACTTCTCTTTGACCTCACTTCACTTCAGCGTGAGGCAAGCAGCCGCTATGGGTTCACTGCCCGCCGCACCCTTGGCGCAGCCCAGAAGCTCTATGAGCAGCACAAGGCACTTTCATATCCGCGAACCAACTCGCGATTCCTGACGACGGACATGATTCCCGAGATCAAGGAGATCGCGGAGGTTGTAGGCAGAACCTCAAGTGAGTACGCCAAGGCGGCAACTTTCGTGATCGGGCTTGACTCACTTCCACTGGGGAAGGTCGTCAACAACGACAAGGTTGGGGACCACCACGCCATCATCCCGACGAATACCGACGCCCATCCAATTGCGAAGTTCAGCGAGGACGAGCGCAAGATCTACGACCTTGTTGCCCGCCGCTTCCTTGCCGTTTTCCACCCTGAGTCCGTGGCGGAGAACACGACGCTCGAGACCGAGGTTGCGAGCCATCGCTTCCGGACTCGCGGCCGCATCCTCACAGTTCCAGGTTGGCGTGGGATCGACGGCGAGAATCGCGCAGATGAGTTCCTTCCACGTCTGACTGAGGGAGACAACGTCTCCGTCCTGGATGTTCAGTCTGAGCGCAAGGAAACGAAGCCGCCCAACCGTTACTCGGATGGCAAGTTGCTTGAGGCCATGGAGACCGCTGGTAAAGAGGTTGACGACGAGGAAGCCCGGGAAGCGATGAAGGAGTCGGGTATCGGCACGCCGGCAACTCGCGCTGGAATCATCGA
>JAPLCH010000020.1 GCA_026392325.1 Solirubrobacterales bacterium
ACCGCCCTGATGTCAACGGACAACGCAAAATCCTTCCCCACGAATCACACGGCGTAAAAGTCATGTCCATCGGCTTCTTCCTCGAAGAAGACGCGGCAGTCGTATGGCGCGGTCCCATGCTGCACAAAGCACTCACCCAGTTCCTCGAAGACGTTGCCTGGGGTGAACTTGACGACCTCCTCGTCGACCTTCCACCAGGAACCGGTGATGTCTCCATGACACTCGCCCAACTCCTCCCCGACTCACAAGTCGTGCTCGTAACCACCCCACAGCCAGTTGCACAAAAAGTCGCCCGCAGGACAGCTGACATGACCGACAAGTTCAAACTCGAAATCATCGGCGTCGTAGAAAACATGTCCGACTTCACGACACCAAGCGGAGAACGCTTTGAGATCTTCGGAGAAGGCGGAGGGCGACTGCTCTCAGACGAACTCGACGTTCCACTCCTCGGCCGAGTTCCGCTCACCATGCCACTCCGCCACAACTCCGACGAAGGCCTGCCACTCGTCCTCGCAGACCCAGACGATCCAGCAAGCCAAGCCATTCGACAAATAGCACGCGGACTCATTGCACTCGCACCAGCAGTCCCACTCCCAATGCTCGACGAAACACCCGGAGCCCCAATCGCACCCCCCGAGCCGCCACCGGCTGCGGGAATGTCATTGCCGATGGCCTAGCGGCCATCTGAGAGCGCTCGCGCCGCGGCAGGAGCCACGCCACGAGCTTGAGAGGATCACGCCTGCGGCGCGATCCCGCACGCCACGAGCTCCACGGCGATCACGCCGTTGGCGCGATCGCAAGGCCTAGCGGCCATCGGAAGGTAACCGTCCCCACCGCGGCGAAAGCCGCGCCGGGGACTCAACGGAGATCACGCCTGCGGCGAGATCTCAAGGCCTAGCGGCCATCGGACAACGCTCGCGCTCCCACAAAAGAGAAAGACGGCCTTTCGGCCGCCTTTCGCTAAAGACTGCTGCGACCCTGAGGTCGCTGGTGGACCCTGACTAGCCGCGGTTTGCGAAGTAGTCAGCGTTGGTCTGTGTGAAGGCTGACCATTCAGCTGGAAGCTGGTCTTCTGCGAAGCAGGCGTCAACAGGACACGCTTCAACACAGGCGTCACAGTCAATGCACTCTTCGGGATCAATGTAAAGCTGCTTGACCGTGTCGTAGTCAGGCTCGTCTGGAGTTGGATGGATGCAGTCGACCGGGCAGACTTCCACGCAGGAGTTGTCCTTGGTGTCGAGGCAGGGCTCTGCAATTACATATGCCATAGGTCTGTTGCTGTTCCTTCTGTTCGGGGTCTGTGTCTAAGTCTTCTGTTCGCCATCTGGGGCGTCACTCCTTGAGATCTTACGCGACTGAACCCCCATCCGGCGATGTCGGTTTCAGCTCCCGGTCGGGGCCCGCCGTGCTGCCCACGGACTGGCCGCTTCCAGCTGGGCTGCGACCTGCAGCAGCAGGTCTTCCCGCTCTGGTCCCGCCATCAGCTGAACCGCGAGCGGAAGCCCATCCTCACGTTGCTCAATCGGAATGCTGATCGCTGGCTGCCCTGTGACATTGGCTGCTGCAGTGAACGGAGTGAACTGTCCTGCCCGGGCGAACATTGCCTCAGGGTTGTCACTCCGAGGGTCGATCTCACCAATCTTTACCGGGCGCTCGGCAAGGCCAGGCGTCAGGAGAATGTCGTACTCATCAAAGAAGCCCATGAACTCTCTGCAGAACGCGTTCAGCTGGGTCATTGCCGCGAGGTACATCGGGGCTGACAAGCCTTGTGCCTGCTGCCAAACCATCCAAGACAGCGGCTCCATGTCTTCGGCCGTGGCTTCCTTCTGAGCAATCATTTGAGCGAAGATGATCTGCGTTGCCACAGCAGGTCCAAACGCAGCACTGAAAAGCGGGACGAGCATGTCGTTCTTCCAAGCCGGCTCTGCGATCTCCACGCGGTGTCCCATGTCCTCGAGCAGTTTGGCTGTGCGCTCAACTGCGGCTGCAGCCTCGGCATCAACTGGAGCATCAATCGGAGGCTCAGTCGTCCAGCCAATGCGCAGCGTGCCTGGCTCGCGCGCTGCAGCCTTGGCGTAAGCCTCGGCTGGGGGCGTGGCCCAAGTCGCATCGCCGGTCACGTATCCCTCAAGGATGTCGAGCACTGCCGCTGACTCGGCCGTTGTACGCGTCAGGACTCCGTCTGCGATCAGGAATGAGTCTCCAAGCTCCGGGGCGACGGACACTCGGCCGCGCTGCGCTTTAAGGCCAACGAGGCCACAGCATGCGGCGGGGATGCGCGTTGAACCGCCACCGTCGTTTGCGTGCGCAATAGGAACCATGCCGGAGGCAACCGCTGCAGCTGAGCCGCCCGATGAGCCACCCGGGGTGCGAGACAGGTCCCAGGGGTTGCGGGCAGGGCCACCACGGGTTGGGTCGGTGACCGGCATCAGTCCGTACTCGGGAAGTTTGGTCTTGCCCACAATGATGAACCCGGCTTCGCGGAACTTGGTCACAAGGGCGGAGTCCGATGGGGCGATGAAGTCACCCATCAGGTTTGCGCTGAAGTTCAGGGGCAACCCGGCAACAGCTTTGTTGTCCTTGATTGCGATTGGAACGCCAGCGAATGGTCGGTCGTCCTCAGAGTTGATCTGGTCGGCTGCTGCGAGCGCGCCGTCAGCATCGACATGGGTGAACGCGCCTACTTCACCGTCAAGTTCCTCAATCCGAGACAGCGATGTCTCAACAAGTTCCCGGGCTGTCAACTCGCCCTTCTTGACCATTTGGGCAAGCTCATGGATGGGGCGGAACATCAGGTCGGCAGCGTTGCTCACAATCTCTCCTTAGGTAGTGACCTGAAGAAGCCTACGACTCCACGCGTTTCGTGTCATCCTGAAGGCGTGAGTGAAATCCAATCAGGCCTAGAAGGCGTAGTCGCATTTGCCACCGAGATCGCGGAACCAGACCGTGAAGGGGGCGCTCTTCGCTACCGAGGCGTTGACATTGAGGACCTTGTTGGCCACGTTCCTTTTGAGAAGGTTTGGGGACTTCTTGTTGATGGAAGCTTCAACCCGGGCCTGCTTCCGGCAGAGCCACACCCACTTCTTGTCCGCTCTGGAGACCCCCGAGTGGACGTGCAGTCAGCACTTGCAATGCTCGCACCAGAGTGGTCAAATCCTTGACATCACAGATGAGCAGGCGCGAGACGATCTCGCAAGGGCGTCAGTCATGGCACTCTCCTTTGTCGCCCAGTCCGCCCGCGGGCTCGGACAGGCTTGGGTTCCCCAGGCTGACATTGATTCCGGCAAGACAATTGCTGAACGATTCCTGCTTCGTTGGCGCGGCGAGGTAAACCCTGACCATGCCAAGGCGATTGACGCCTACTGGGTAAGCGCAGCCGAGCACGGTATGAACGCCTCAACCTTCACAGCACGCATCATCGCCTCAACCGGCGCAGACTGTGCTGCAGCGCTCTCAGGCGCAGTTGGCGCGCTTTCAGGACCGCTTCATGGCGGCGCTCCATCCCGCGTCCTCACCATGCTTGACGGTGTTGTCGAGATGGGCGATGCTGACAAGTGGGTCAAGCAAGCCCTTGACAGCGGCGAGCGCCTCATGGGCTTTGGTCACCGCGTCTATCGTGCGGAAGACCCTCGCGCACGTGTCCTTCGCCGTACCGCCAAGGAGCTCAACGCACCAAGGTTTGAGGTTGCTGAGGCACTTGAAACTGCAGCGCTTGCCGAATTGAAGGCTCGCAAGCCCGATCGCGTGCTTGCCACGAACGTTGAGTTCTGGTCGGCCGTCGTCCTTGACTTTGCTCAGATCCCAGCGGACATGTTTACGAGCATGTTCACTTGTGCCCGTGTGGCCGGCTGGTCAGCTCACATTCTTGAGCAGAAGCGTGAGGCCAAGCTGATCCGGCCAAGCGCGAAGTACGTCGGTCCCGGGCCTCGGCCCGTGGCTGATGTTGGCTGAGTGACGCTCAGCCAACCTTGGGCAGCGGTGCTAGCTGGCGGCGATTGTGACTGTGCTTGAAG
>JAPLCH010000253.1 GCA_026392325.1 Solirubrobacterales bacterium
CCGACTGTGTTCTGCTCACAACTCCGCCCATAAACCGCAGCGGAAGCATTTGCCGTGTGCCTGGCTGGGCAAGTGCGTCGACCTCATGCTCACGCCACCAAGCAACCGTGTTCTCAAGTGTTTCCTCATGGGGAGTTTGAGTCCAGCCAAGGTCGCGCTTGGCACGCGTGGACCTATAAGCCCACCTTTGGCTTGCGAGGAAGATCTCATTGCTGGTCACAAGCGGACGGCCTGGGAGTCGCTCAGCAGCAGCTGCAACGCCTTGAGCGACGGATACGGGAAGCTTGAGCGCTGGCGGTTCTACCCCGCTGATCCGACCAAGGTCGGCAAAGAGCCGCGTCAGGGTGAAGTTGCGGCCACCAAGGATGTACCGCTCACCAACCGCGCCCTTCTGTGCAGCAAGTATGTGCCCTTGAGCCACGTCTCGCGCGTCCACGACACAAAGCGTCCCCTCAACGTAAGCGGGAATGTCGCGCCTGAGGAACCGCCTGACGATGTCAGTTGATGACCTGCGCCAGTCCCCAGCGCCAAATACTTGCCCTGGCATGACGATCACAAGTGGAAGGCCTTGGGCTGCAAGCCGGAGTGCCTGCACCTCCGCTTCAAGTTTGCTCTCCGGGTAGGGAAGGCTGATGCCATTGAGCCCGTCGATCTGCGTTTCATCTGCTGTGACACCGTCCGGCGCAGGCCCGAGGGCTGAAACTGAGGAAGTCAGGACTGCCTTTTCCACACCTGCACGAAGGGCCTCGGCAAGAACCACTCGGGTTCCTTCCACGTTGACCCGGAAGTACTTTTCGCGCGTTGACCTGAGCGAGGTGACGCCGGCCACGTGGTAGACGTGAGTGACGCCCTTCATGGCCCGCCTGATTGCAGCGCGGTCATTCACGTCAGCTGTCACCCGGTCAATGTCCAAGCCCTCAAGTGGCTCTGGCGGTGAACCGGGACGCAGTGTGACCCGAACGTCCTCTCCGTTCTTCAGGAGTGCACGGACCAGATGGTGGCCGATGATTCCCGTTCCTCCAGTGACAAGCGTTGTACCCATGTTGCGGAGGGTATCGCGACTGGTAGGTTTTCTGGCAATGCCTAACGTCACCGTTGTTGCGGATACATGTCACTACCTTCAGCCAGCACTTCTTGAGGAGTATGCGATTGACCAGGTTTCACTCCATGTTCTGCTCCCAGACGGCAGCCAACGGCGTGATTCCAGCTACAACGGGGACTATTCCGACTACTACGAAATCCTCGCCAACTCGGAGAAACTGCCAACCACTTCGCAGCCATCCCAGCAGGATTTTCTTGATGTCTGGGAGCCAATCCTTGACCGTGGCGACGACATTCTTTCCATGTCCCTCTCCGCTGACCTTTCCGGCACCTTTGCCGGAGCACAGGCAGCCAGGGACTCATTGGGCGAAAGAGCTTCACGCGTCGCGCTGGTCAACACACGGTCAGTTGCAGGCGGAGAAGCACTGGTCGTGCTTGCCGGCGCCGCGGCCGTAAGGGCAGGCATGAGTGCCAACGATGCCGCAACCCATGCGAATGCTGCCCGTGAGCAGATGAAGATCTGGTTTGCGGTTGACACGCTTGAGTACATGGAGAAGGGTGGCCGCATTGGCGCTGCCGCAGCCTGGTTTGGCACTGCGCTGAAAATCAAGCCCATCCTCACTTTCGAAGAGGAGGTCGAGCCGGTCGAACGCGTTCGCACCTCAAAGAAAGCATTGGCCCGAATGGGTTGGTACCTCGAGAAGCTCAAGGGCCAAGGGGCTGACTGTTGGCTCGTCCAGCACATCTCCGATCCAGAGCGGGCAAATGAGCTTGTGAAGATGGGAACTGAGATCTTCGGCCATGCACCCACAGTGCTGTCGGAAGTCGGGCCTGTCGCCGGGACCTACCTTGGCCCTGGACTGCTTGGAGTCGGCGGAATGCCGTCCTCCTTCATGCGTCCTTAGCTCCGCCCCAGTTCAGGCAGGGGGAAGCGGGAACTGCGAGAGAGTTGCGGTCTGGTTGTCTAGCCGCGACGGCGGCGACGGCGGCCAAAGAGCGCGCCACCAACAGCGGCAAGTCCGCCACCGATTACGAAGCCCGCTACTGCAGCTCCGGCAACAACTTCACTGCGATGCTCGTTCAGGTGCGAACGCCAGTCGGTGAACTTGACGACTTCACTGCGAAGGCTGACGATTGAGAGTGCAAGCTCTTCACGGCCGCGCTCAATCCCGGCGCGGATCTCTTCGGGGGTGCGTGAGCTCATTTCTTCTCCTGCGTAACTGAAAGGTTGGTTGGTCCGGGAGCTGCTGGCGTCTCTCCGGCTGCTGTCGTTGTGACCGTGTCGCGGATCAGCTTGGCCTCATCAATGGCCATCTGCGGCGCTGGCTTCTTGCCGTACTGAAGCCACCTGTAAGCGAGGTAGCCAGCGATACCGCCAAAGGCGAAGAGCATGAGTGCGACGAGCAGAAATC
>JAPLCH010000251.1 GCA_026392325.1 Solirubrobacterales bacterium
GCCGACCATCCTCAATGGCTGTGCCCGCAGACCATCAACCCTCAGAATCGCCAAGTCATCAACGCGGCTGAACGTCAGTACCTGACCGCTCCTTTTGGATCCGTCGCTTCCTGACTCCACTACCGGGTGGCTGTCCCCGGCGACCACGTGGGCATTGGTCACGACGAGCCCTGGAGCCGGCACCCAGCCAGACCCTTCCACTGAGAACCCGCAGGAGGAAGCCCGGATCCGAACAACTGAAGAATGGATGGCCCTCAGGTGTGGGTCAGCACTGAGGCTCGCATCCGGCTTACCAACCGCAACGGGAGTCAGCCCGCGAACAGATGGGAGCGGATCAAACGCTTGGAGAGCCCCAATGAGTTCCTCCGTGGGCGGGGCGATGTCTCCCAGCGTGGAGATCACCTTTGAAGCCCGTATCTCCCCTCTCACCCCTTCCGTCCCTGGCAGCTGGACGACGACAATCGCGGCCAACCAGATAACAGTCAGTCCGACCAGCAGCCCGAGGATCGCGCCAAGCCCACTGTCAGCCATCCCAAGGAAAGGGATCGGAAGGAGCTTCCTCAGGCGCAGTCCCACCCGTTCGAGAATCGACGCGAGCCCTGCCCCACCTGCCGCTGCGCCAAGCAGCGCCACCAAAGGCGCATAGGGCGATTGGTCCCCAGCGGGAAGGACGAGCGGCGCCAGTTTCGCAGCGATCAGGGCCCCGGCGACAAAGCCAACTAGGGACATGACCCCCCCGATCAACCCGCTCCGAGCACCCTGCCAAGCCATCAGTGCGATAAGCACGACGAGGATCCAGTCAAACGTCGTCATCGCGCAGTCACCGCTAGCGAGCATACGGGGAGGGCACGACCGCGCTCTTACGCCCCCGGGGGATCTACCCTGCAGGCGTGGACATTCGACATGGAATTGCTGATTCGCTAGAGAACCGGCGCAAAATCCTGCTCGGGGGAGCCGCAGCGGTGGTTCTCGCAATCGTTCTCGCAGGCCTCGTCTGCGGTGACGATGCAGGCCGCGGCGCCGCTCGTGACTACTCCAAGGTCTGGGCAACACAGGACTTCAACGCCATGTACAAAAGGCTTTCACCAGAGTCCAAGGCGCAGATCACAGCAGGCGAGTTTGAGCAGAAACAGCGCGAGGCCCTGGCTACTGCGACCGTGCGGCGACTCATTCCACACGAACCGAAGGACTTCAAAGATGGAGTTGTCACCGTTCCCTTCACGGTCGAAACGCGAGCGTTCGGAACGCTCAACCTAAACGCAACAATCCCCCTCACCGACGATGCGTCAGATGCCAAGGTGAAGTGGAGCAACAGTCTGCTCTTGCCAGGAGTAAAGGCTGGGGAAAGCCTTTCTAGAAAAACAGCACTTCCAGCGAGAGCGTCAATCTATGCGTCCGACGGAGTCTCCCTCGCAGAGGGTCCCACGCGATACTCGCCAATCCCCGATGTTGCCTCCCAGATAGCTGGGACAGTCGCCGCTCCCCAAGGCGGGATCACGCTCAACCTTGAGGCGCTGGGGTACCCAGCGGACGCGACAGTTGGAGTTTCAGGCCTTGAACGAGTTTTTCAAAGCCAACTCGCCGGCACTCCCGGGGGCACACTCTCAGCCGGGATGCGCACACTTGCCACGACGACCCCTCGGCCCGGACGGCCCGTCCATTCGACGATCGTCCCTGATGTTGAGCGTGCTGCTGTCACCGCTCTGGCTGGCAGGCAGGGCGGTGCTGCAGTAATGACACCCAAGACCGGGGCAATATTGGCCCTTGCCGGTAGCGCGTTTTCAGAGACCGCACCCCCAGGCTCAACCTTCAAGATCGTCACTGCTGCCGCCGCCCTTCAGGCACATGTGACAACCCTCAAGACCAATTACCCATATGAGACGCAGGCGCTACTCGACGGCCGGCCGGTGCAAAATGCCAACGGCGAAACCTGCGGCGGGACTCTCATCCAGAGCTTCGCCAATTCGTGCAACTCCGTTTTCGCTCCGCTTGGCGTCAAGGTTGGGTCCGAGAAGCTCGTGGCAATGGCTGAAGCACTCGGCTTCAACCGGCCATTCCCAAATGTTCCCGGCGCGGCAGTGAGCTCGATCCCCGATGCGTCTCAGATTCAAGGCGAGGATGCCACAGGAACCACAGCAATCGGACAAGGCCAAGTTCTTGCTTCAGCCCTTCAGATGACGAGCATCGCGGCGACCGTAGCCAACGGCGGATGGCGCGTTCAGCCCATACTTCAGAAGCCAGCTGGAACAGTCCCCCGGACCAAGGCCATGGAAGGTCCAGTTGCTGCTCAACTCAAGAAGATGATGCTCGCAGTCGTCCGCTACGGAACCGGAGGCGCTGCAGCGATCCAAGGTGCCTCAGTTGCCGGAAA
>JAPLCH010000097.1 GCA_026392325.1 Solirubrobacterales bacterium
GCACAGTCAGGGAGCAGGATCACCGGAGAGCTTGAGCTCCTCGACGATCCGTGCGGCTGGGGCGACTCGTCCCTGCGACTTGTGACGGTTGTGGCCGACGGGGAAGGCCAGATGGCTGCTCCGATTGAGGTGTCACTCGAGAACAGCAAGTACTTCCATACGGTCAAGGACGCTGATGGAGCATGGCAGTCGGAGTACATCCCGACGGGCTGCTCCTTCAACAACAGCTACTACCGTACTCAGGTCTACTACCGTCAGGGCGGAGTCCTGAAGAAGGTTGTCAAGGCCGGCAAGAAGGCCGTTCCAACGACGTTCACGGCAACCAGCTAGATCAGTCCCAGTCTTACTCTCGGGCACCGCTGTGTGCCCGAGAGAGATTGCCTGCCTCACATGTCCGAGGTTGGCAGTTCCAGCCGACAGTCCGTCGGGGGACGGCATCGGCAAAAGTGAACATGACCCGGTTCTCAAGTTCTCAGGCTTGAGGATCGGGTCGTTTGCTTTCCCGTGATGCTGATCACGGGCCGCACGAATCGCTCGCTCAGTTGCGGCGGCCGGCAGGCTTCGTACCGAAGACGACATCCCAAAACGGGGCACTTACCCCGAAGCCAGTCGCGTGGTCCTGAAAGTGGTGGCGCATGTGAAGCTCTCGCAGGAGTCGTCCAAGTCGAGTGCGCGGACGGTGGTGGTGCATGTGGAAGTGGAGCATGTCGTAGGCCAGGTAGCCCGTCAGGAATCCGCTTCCAAAGACCATCCACGCCCCACTCGGCAGTACGGACCAGAAGAGCAGCAGGAAGATGGAGGCAAGGGGAATGCTCGCTCCGGGTGGCATCACGAGGCGCAGTGGATCGTTTGGATGATCGTGGTGAACCCCGTGGATCATGAAGTGGAAGCGATGGGCCCACTCGCTGTCCGCGTCGAAGTGAAAGACGATCCTGTGCAGCCAATACTCGGTAAGCGTCCAGAAGAACCAGCCGCCTGCAAACCAGACGATTGCGCTCAGACCAGTGTCGGTAGCACCTGCCACGCCAAGGACTGCAACGGTGGGGATGAAGATGATCAGCACCACTGAAGGGTGGACTCGGGAGAGCCGATCCATCCAATCAGCCTTGAACATTCGTGGCGATGCCTTCAGCAGCCCGCTGCGTGATTCTGCTGTCTGAGTGAGGTTTTCAGCCATTGCAGTTGCCCAGACTAGCGCCCGTGGCGCCCGCTGAGGGTCTAGATTGCAGCTGGTGAGCGCACTCGTTACCGGCGGAGCCGGATTTGTTGGATCGAACTTGGTGGATGCCCTCCTTTCGCGCGGAATGAAGGTCACCGTGCTGGACGATCTGTCCACTGGCCGGGAGGTAAATCTTGACTCTGCCGTGGCAGCTGGAGCTGAGTTTGTTCACGGTGATGTCGCCGATTCCACGGCAGTTCGAGACCTCTTTGAGCGGGTGCGCCCGCGGGTCGTGTTCCATCTTGCAGCCCAAGCCCAGGTCAATGACTCAGTCAATGACCCGGCCGCTGACGCACGAGTGAATGTGCTGGGAACCATTGCCGTCCTTGAGGCGGCACGGGCAACTGGCGTTGAGCGTTTCATCTATGTGTCAACAGGTGGAGCGATGTACGGCGAGGCCGGTGTTTACCCGACTCCGGAAACAGCCCTGATTCGCCCGGAGAGCCCATATGGAGCCAGTAAGTTCGCCGCTGAATCTTATGTCTCCATGTACGTTGAGCTTCACGGGCTTTCGACCTACACGGTGCGTTTGGCCAATGTCTACGGACCACGGCAGGTCCCACACTCCGAGGGTGGGGTTGTTGCGATCTTCTGCGAACGCGCTCTGGCTGGGCACACTGCTCAGATCAACGGTGATGGCGAGCAGACGAGGGACTTCGTTGAAGTCTCCGACGTGGTCGCCGCGCTCCTTCTCGCAGGTGACTCCAGCGTGATCGGGTCGTGCAACATCGGCCGTGGCGAGGAAACAAGCATCAACGAGCTTGTCAAGACTTTGGGGACGCTCGTCCCCGACGGGCTTGAGATCAAGTACGGCCCTTCGCGTGGGGGTGAGGTCCGGCGCTCGGTGTTGGACCCTGCCAAGGCATTTGATGACTTTGGTTGGCGGGCGGAAGTGGCTCTTCACGAGGGTCTTTCAAAGACGCTCGACCACTTTCGCTAGGCCCTGGCGCAACCGTATTGCGCTGGCCGAGCTCGGCGCTAGAGTCACCACCCAGTGTCCTCTCCGTCTCTTTACCGCCGTCACCGTCCCCGCACGTTCTCAGACGTGGTTGGGCAGGAGGCTGTTGTCCGGACACTCAGAAACGCGATTACTCGCAATGCAGTGCACCATGCGTATCTCTTCGTCGGGTCTCGCGGGACGGGCAAGACGAGCATGGCGAAGATCCTCGCTGCCGCATTGAACTGTGTCAATGGTCCGACGACGGACCCGTGCGGGACCTGTTCAGCGTGCGAGGCAATCGCGGTCGGGACATCGCTTGATGTCGTTGAGATGGACGCCGCGTCGAACAACAGCGTGGATGACATTCGAGACCTGCGTGACAGTGTCGCCCTTGCCCCGATGAGCGGTGGCTACAAGGTCTACATTCTCGACGAGGCGCACATGCTTACCCCTGCAGCATGGAATGCCTTCCTCAAGACGTTGGAGGAACCGCCGCCGAACACTGTTTTCGTTCTGGCCACCACCGAAGCCCAGAAGATCCTTCCCACGGTTGCTGACCGCTGCCACAGGTTCGACTTTCAGAGGCCGTCCATTGCTCAGGTAACTGAAGTGGTGAGCCGTGTTTCCGAAATGGAGAACATCAACGCTCCAGCTGAAGTGCTGAACGTTGTCGCCCGGTCTGCCGATGGCTCATTCCGTGATGCGCTCGGCACGCTGGAACAGCTGGTGACCTATGCCGGTGACGAGGGCGGGGCCATCTCACTTGATGACGCGCTCGCCGTGCTCGGCGTTGTGGACTCCGAGCTTCGATTTCAAGCGATTGACGCTGTAGTCGCTGGTGACGCAGCAGCCGCGGTCCGGACGGCAGCGAGCATTGCCGATTCTGGCCGGGACCTGCGCAGGTTCCTGGACGACCTTGAGGCCCATGGGCGAGCGTTGCTTCTCGTCGACTTGACTGACGCGGTTCCCGCTGAGCTTTCAAGCACGCCCGAGGACGACACTCGGCTTGCCGCTCAGGCCAAAGCCCTTGGCAGGGGAGGCATCATTCAGTTCTTGGATTTGGTCTCGGAGGCCTTCACCGCAATTCGTGACGGTGGTGACGCGAGACTCCGACTTGAGCTGCTCCTTGTCAAGGCCGCATCAGGCGGCAACCCACTTCCCATCGGGCGTCCTCAAGTCACTCCAGCCGCTGCTCCCAAGGCGCCAACCCCAGCCGCGCCGCCAATGCCGGACGCAAGGTCAGCAGCACCGTCTGCTTCAGCCTTGGAGTCTGCGCCGGCGGCCCCAGATCCCGTCCGGGCTCCAACCCCGGCGCCAATGCCAACCTCCTCTGGGGCTGGGGCTGGGGCTGCGGCTGCACTGAGTGCAGTTCCTGAATCTGAGCCAGAGGTTCAGCTAAGCCAAGGGCCGCTCCCATCGTTCGAGGAAGTCCTGTCGATTTGGCCCACCGTGGTTGACATGGTCGGCGGCGAAAGCGCTGTACTGAGCGCGATTCTCGCCCAAGCGACTCCCGTTGGCATGTACGAGGCGAAGGTCACAGTGGCCTTCCCGACTGATGCAGAGTTCCATCGCCGCAAGGCTGCAGATGGCCGTTACCGTGAGGCCGTGATGGCAGCGTTGCTGACCGTCACAGGAGCTCGACTTGAGGTTGAGTACGAGTTGTCAGAAGAGCTTGAGACGGCTGCCTCCGTGGCAGAGAGAAATCTGAGCGGGAATGAAGTTGCCGATGTGTTGCTGAGCGAATTTGGCGGCGTGGAAATTGAGCCTGGGAGCGAAGCGGGAGCAGAGGCAGCACCTCAACCTCCCGCCCCAACCGAGTCTGATCCGACGGATGACCCGGGTATCTCCGACGCTGGTGTCTTCTAAGGAGCGGGGACTTTGTACGCACCCCCGATCCAGAGGCTGATCACTGAGCTCTCAAGACTTCCAGGCGTCGGTGGTCGGACTGCCACAAGGTTGGCATTCCACATCCTGAGAGCGCCTCCAGAGCAGGCCGCAGCGCTTGCGGCAGCGATTGTTGAGGTGCGTGAGCGAATCGGAGAATGTGAGGTCTGCTTTGACCTTGCCGAAGGCCCTCGCTGTCCCATCTGTCAGGACGACCGCCGTGATGAGTCGATCCTTTGCGTTGTTGAGCAGTCACAGGATGTTCATCCGATCGAACGGACTTCCGAGTTCCGGGGGCGCTATCACGTGCTTGGCGGCGCACTTTCGCCAATGGACGGGGTGGACGAGGATGACCTTCACATAGCCGAGCTGTTTGAGCGGGTTCGCAGCGGCAATGTGACCGAGGTTGTTCTCGCAACCAACCCGACGACCACTGGGGAGGCAACGGCGCTCCACATGGCAGCCAAACTGAGGGAGATTCAGCCAAGCCTTGTAATCACCCGCCCGGCTAGTGGCCTGCCTGTTGGAGCAGACCTTGAATATGCCGACGAGCTCACTCTTGGAAGGGCTCTTTCGGGCCGTCGCTCGATTGAACCCTGAACGGCTCCCGGTTCTGGCCCCACCGGGCTGAAACAAACTCCTCAGGACGGGTACGCTCCAGCTTGATGTCAGAGACAGTTGTCATGAAATTCGGGGGCAGTTCGGTCGCAGACGCGGACAGGATCAAGGCTGCGGCAAAGCGGATCGTCGCCAAGCGTGAAAAGGGCGACCGGGTAGTGGCCGTTCTTTCAGCAAGAGGAGACACGACCGACGAGCTCCTCAACATGGCCGCGGAGGTCTCCGGAACGCCGGACCCGCGGGAGATGGACATGCTCCTTTCGACTGGAGAGCGGATCTCTTGCGCACTTTGCGCGATGGCCATCAGCGACCTGGGTCATGACGCGATTTCCCTTACTGGCTCACAGGCTGGAATCGTCACCGATACCTCTCACACCCGCGCTCGGATCCTTGACGTTCGAGCCGACCGGATTGAGGAAGCTCTTGACGCGGGACAGATTGTCCTTGTGGCGGGGTTCCAAGGAGTGTCCACCAACAAGGACGTGACAACCCTCGGTCGTGGTGGGTCGGATACCACTGCGGTGGCGGTCGCCGCAGCATTGGGCGCATCGGTTTGCGAGATTTACACTGATGTGGCAGGCGTCTTCAGCGCCGACCCCAGGATCGTCCCTGATGCAAAGAAGCTTGGAACCGTTTCGTTTGAGGAGATGCTTGAAATGGCGTCTTCCGGAGCGAAGGTTTTGCAGTTGAGGTCCGTCGAGTACGCACGCACGCACGGCGTGCGAATTCACTGCCGATCATCGTTTGACGAAGGCGCCGGCACAATCGTTGTCACCGAGGAGGAAACCGTGGAGCATCCACTCATCACAGCCGTTACCCATTCAACTGAGGAAGCCCGAGTCACACTCATCGGGGTCCCGGACTCTCCAGGCGTTGCAGGAGCAGTCTTTGGCGCGCTCGCAGAGGCAGGCGTCAATGTGGACATGATCATTCAGAATGAGCCGCCCGAGGAAGGCAAAGCTGCTGACATGAGCTTCACGGTCGCAACCGAAGACCTGCGTGATGCACGAACAGCGCTTGAGGGCATCATTGAGGCCCAGGGCATCCAGTCAATCGCCTGGGACGAGAAGATGGGCAAGGTCTCAGTCGTTGGCGCTGGAATGCGTTCGCACCCTGGCGTTGCCGCAACAGTCTTCCGCGTCCTTGGAGATCTTGGGATCAACATTGAGATGATCTCCACCTCGCCGATCAAGATTTCGTGCGTCGTTTCAGCTGACCGGGTTGCTGATGCAGTCCGCGGTTTGCATGGCGCATTTGAGCTTGGCGACGCCGACGCTGATTCCGGTGCACAGTCTCCACATGGGGCCGCACGTTGAGCGCTGAGCCGCGGGTTGCTGTCGTCGGCGGCTCGGGAGCGGTTGGCCGCACGATCCTTCGCCTGCTCAACGAGCGCTCCTTTCCTGCAGCTTCGGTCACAGCACTTGCGAGCAGTCGGTCTGCCGGCCATGAGGTTGAGGGCGTCGTGGTGGAAGACATTGAGACCGCGGACCTTTCTCAGTTTGATCTGGCACTTTTCAGCGCGGGCTCATCAGTCTCCGAAGAGTGGGGCCCACGGTTTGTTGAGGCAGGCGCCGTCGTGGTCGACAACTCGTCTCACTGGCGCATGGATCCAAAGGTTCCCCTCGTTGTTGCTGAGGTAAACCCTGAGGCCCTTGAAGGCCACTCCGGGATAGTTGCCAACCCGAACTGCTCGACGATGCAGGCCATGGTTGTTCTCAAGCCAATCCTTGATGCGGTTGGTATTGACCGCCTTGTCTTTTCGACCTATCAGGCTGTATCCGGGACTGGAGTCAAGGCCTTGGATGAACTCAAGTCGCAGGCCCAGGCGGTGCTTGATGGCACCACGCCGGATCCGGCTGCGGTGTATCCGCACCAGATCGCCTTCAACGTGATCCCTCAAGTAGAGAGCTTTAAAGACGGGGACGATTACACGACAGAGGAACGCAAAATGATGGCCGAGACAAGGAAGATCCTCAATCTCCCTTCTCTAGCGATCACAGCGACCTGTGCACGCGTTCCCGTGATGAATGGGCACTCTGAGTCGGTAAACCTCCAGACGACCGCAGAGACCACTCCAGACGCTCTCAGGGAGATCCTCGCCAGCGCGCCAGGTGTGGTTGTTGTTGATGACCCAGCCGCCGGGGTTTACCCAATGGCGGTTGATGGAAGCGGACGCGATGAGGTCCTTGTGGGCCGGATTCGGGTTGATGACAGCGCGCCGCGCTCAATCAACCTTTGGATCGTTGGCGACAACCTGCGCAAGGGAGCGGCAACAAACGCCGTCCAGGTCGCAGAGCTGCTCGTCAAACGCGGCCTCTGAGTAGTTCCACTCTGAGCAAGAAAAAACCCGCGTCTCTGGGAGACACGGGTCTTTTCAAATCCTGTTGCGCGGTAACCCCGCGCGGGGCCTATTCAGTGTTACCAGCCGGAGCTTGCGCCGTCGGCTGAACCCACAACTGCGGTGGTCCAGTCGATGACAGACGTTGGCTTGATGACATGGCGCTGAAGGCCAAGTTCCTTTGGCTCCAGTCCGAGTGCAAGGCCAACTAGCTGCGGAAGGTGCAGCACTGGCATTGACAGGTCACGGCCGATCTCGCCTGCAGCCATTGGCTGCTGGAGGTCAAGGTTGAGGTGGCAGAGTGGGCATGGGACGACAAGGCAGTCAGCATCAGCGTCAGTTGCATCGGCAAGGTGAGTGCCGGCCATCTGCAGTGATGCCTTCTTGTTCATCGTGATGATTGGGAAACCGCAGCATTTGTGAACTCCTGCGTAGTCGATCACTTCGCCGCCAAGGGCCTCGATGACCTTCTCCATGTACGTGTCACGCGGGTTCTCGTCGTTGATTCCAAGACGGTCGGTTGGGCGAACGATGTAGCAACCGTAGAAAGGACCCACCTTGAGTCCGGTCAGTGGACGCTTGACCTTCTTGGTCAGGTTCTCCAAGCCGATTTCTTCAACGAGGAGCCAAAGGAAGTTCTTGTTTGTGACCAAGCCCTTCTCGTAGGCGAGACCTTCGGCCTCAAGAGTTGTGTTGATTTCAGCGCGGTACTCAGCGCTTGCATCAAGGCGTTCCTGGCATTCGCTCTGGGCTCCCTGACATGTGGAGCAGATGTTCATCATCAGCTCGCCCGGGGTCTCAGCTGCAAGCGCAAAGGTACGAGCGTTCAGGGTGTCTGCCAACTCTTGGTTGTGCTCGGCAATGACGCCGGCTCCGCAGCAAGATCCGCGATCAATCTCGATCAGCTCAAGGTCGAGGAGAGGAGCTACTGCCTGCATCGATCCATGTAGTTCTGGTGTGAAGCCACGGCTTACGCAGCCGGGCCAGTAGGCGACCTTCACTGGTTGTCTCCTTCGGTTGGCTCGCTGTCAGCGGGCGCATCAACATCGGTTTCGGCTTCTGCCACTGGGGCAGGGGTTTCCTCGACCACGGTCTCTTCAATGACGGTCTCTTCAACGACAACCGCTTCAGTTTCAGTCTCAACGATTTGCTCTTCGACCACGACAGTTTCGGTAACTGTTGCTGTTGCGGCTGGAGCCTCTCCACCAACATCGGATGGGTCGTCGGCCAGGTCATCTTCGTTGCCGGAGATGTACAGGTTGTACTCAATTCGGACCTCACGGTTCTCGACCGTGTCGAAGATCCGCTTGATCTCTGGCGAAGCCTTGTGCTCGTGGAGCAGAGCCTTCTTCACTGTCACCTTGCCGGTCTTCAGTGCACGAAGCACGACAGGAAGTGAGCTGAGGAGCTCTGGAACCGCACGGGGGTGGAACTTGCCGCCATAGGAGTCCGGAAGCAGGTCGGCCTCGTGAAGCAGGCCATTCTTTCGGATGTTCTTGACGAAGGCCATCTCGTGACGGTGACCGTTGTTGCGGTCATCGATATGGAAGTCGGATCCTGCGCGGCGACGGAGGCGCATGATCTGGCTCATCGGAGCGACACCCTTTGGGCAGGCTTCGATGCACTGGAAGCAGTGGGTGCAGTCGTACATGCCATGCGGATCCTCTGCGAGGTCTGAAAGGCGCTGCTCCTGTTCTGCATCACGCGGATCACCGACGAAGCGGTAGGCCTTGGCGAGTGCTGCCGGACCGACGAAGAGTGGGTCCATTTCCATCGTGAGGCAGTCGGAAACGCAGGCTCCACACTGGATGCAGGCCATCGTCTGTGTGATGTCAACCATTGCCTCGTGGGGCACGATGTACTCGCGCTCTGGGACCGGCTCCTTAGCGACAAGCCATGGTGTGACGCGGCGAATCTTCTTCCAGTGGACCTCTTCCATGTCCACAATCAGGTCCTTGATTACGGGCATGTTGCCCATTGGCTCAACGACGATCACGTTTTCGCCGTCCTTGCTGCGCTTGGCAGCGTCCTCAAGGTGCGTGTGGCATGCGAGGCCTGCCTTGCCGTTCGTCCGAACACCACATGATCCGCAGATAGCTGCGCGACATGAGCAGCGGACGCCGATTGAACCGTCTTGGTCGCCCCTGACCTGAAGGATGGCCTCCAGAACGGAGCGATGGCCGTCCAGTTCAACTTGGAAATCTTCGTAGTGCGGAGCCTCGCCGGATTCTGGGTCGTAGCGGCGAAGGCGGAGTGTGTAGTCAGGCATCTCTTTAGCTCTTTATCTGGGTGGTTGGAGGCTAGTAGGTCCGGGCTTCCGGCTGCCACTTGGTGATTGTCACAGGCGAATACGTCACATTTGGAACATCGCCGCCGTTGCGGGCGACATCAATGTGCTTGAGCCACTCGGCGTCGTTGCGGTCAGGGAAGTCGGTGCGGAACTGGGCTCCGCGTGACTCCTTGCGCTCCTTGGCCGACACAACGATGCACTCTGCAACGTCAAGCATGTACTCAAGTTCTACAGCGCCGAGGAGATCCTGGTTAAAGACAGTTCCCTTGTCGTCAACTGCGGCAACGGAAGCTTCTTCCTTGAGGCGACGAACAACTTCATGTGCGGTCTCGAGGCC
>JAPLCH010000038.1 GCA_026392325.1 Solirubrobacterales bacterium
CTAGTCCCGTACTGCTGAACTGAGGTTCGGGCCGTTAACCGCCTGCAACATCACGGCGAAGGAACACAACGAGCGCGATCAGCAGTGCAGGAATTGAGTATGCGGAGCAGACCCAGGCAGCACGGATCACAGGGTCCCAGTCAACCGGACTGCGCAACAGTCCCTGCCACGAGTTGAACTGGGTACTCAGCAAATAGGGCTTCAGTCCCCCAAGGCCGGGGATGATGATCACGAGCTGAAGCAGGAGGCTGAGCATCAGCGTTCCGACGACGGCCGCCGCGCTGTTCTTGAAGACGGTTGAGAACAGCAATGCAATGGAGGCGATCGCGACTATCGGGATCAGGTAGACGCCAATGCTGGCACCAACAAGGCCAAGCCCCTCCCATGGGGCAACCCGCTGGCCGGAGAGCGTCGTGATCGGATTGAACCCGGACACAATCAGTCCTGCCACAAGTGCGACCCCTGAGCTCAGAACAACAGCAAACACGGCGTAACTGATCGCCGCTAATACTTTCGCAGCGAAGATCTGCGTGCGGTCAACCGACCGCGTGAGAATCGTCTTCAGGGTGCCGTTCTGGTCCTCGTTGGCAACAATGTCGCCGGCCACAAGCGCAGTTATCAGAGGGAAGAACCAGATTGAGCCAAACAGCAACATCACAAGGGGTATCGAAAGTCCGGTCTCGTGGATGTAGCGGCCGAATGGAACATCGCGCGGCTCGCCTGGCCTGAGAGCGACGGCGACCGTGAAGGCAAGCGGCACAAACACGGCTGCGCCAATACCAAGGTAGGTGCGCTTCTGTGCGCGCAGCTTCCTGATCTCCCAGCGGTACACCGCGAGAGTCGACGGGCGCCTCATGCTGCGCCTTCAGTCAGCTTGAAGAACAGCTCTTCGAGCGTCGCCGAGCGCGGGGCCATCTCGATGATCAGTGCCCCCGCAGAAGTCAACCTTGAGGAAAGCTCTGCGACTGCCTGCTCATCACGCGGATGGAATCGAAGTGACCCGTCGTCCTGAGGATCAGCCTCCACGGCCTCGAATCCTTGAACCACTGATGCTGCGACCTGGTCATCAGTCGTTCGGAGCGTGTAGGAAAGACCCGCCTCCTTGCGCAAGTCATCCAGCCGCCCCTGGTAGGCAATCTGCCCCTTGCGGATGATCGCTACGCGGTCACAGACCTCCTCAACCTCAGCCAGAAGGTGGCTTGACAGAAGGACAGTCATTCCCTCATCTGCGAGTCGGCGGACTAGGAGTCGCATGTCTCGCATGCCCGCAGGGTCAAGACCCGTTGCAGGCTCGTCCAGCATCAGAAGCTTGGGGTCGCGGAGCAGGGATGCTGCAATACCGAGCCGCTGGCGCATGCCGTGGGAGTAGCCCAACCTCCAGAACTTCGCTGATGCGCTTCTTGGCCTCTCCACCGTCAAGCGAGGCGAGCAACTGGAGGTTCGTGAGTGCGTCCAAGTAGGGATAGAAACGTGGCGCCTCAACAAACCCAGCCACACCCTCAAGCGCGGTGATTGACTCCTGTGGGTCGCGGCCGAAGAGCCGGACTTCGCCACCGGTTGGGCGGATCAGCCCAAGCATCATCCGCATCGAGGTTGTCTTGCCTGCCCCGTTTGGTCCCAGATATCCGAATACGTCGCCGGCTTCGACAGTCAGGTCAACATTGTCGACGGCGGTTATGTCCCCGTAGGTCTTTGTGAGGGCGCGAACCTCAACCGGAGGGGCGGCTGTCATCGGGGAGATCAGAGTCCGCTGATTGCTGATTCAAGAGTGTCAGCCGTAACCGAACCAGCCACTGCGAAGGTGATGCCGTCGCGGCTGAAGGTTGCGAGTGATCCCAAGGCAGTTCCAAGCTCTGTGATGTCAAGCCCGGCAACCTTCTTGGTTGGCAGCTCGAAGCCGGTTCCCTTGCTTTTTGCGGCCTTGTCAGTCTTGGTTGCAGATTCAATGACCACGATGGAGCCCATGTTGGTTCCGTAGGTGATCAGGGCCGCCTTGTCCTTGCCCATTCGAACAAGAGCAACCTGGCTGCGGTCCCGGCCTGCGAGCGTCGCCGGCGCAACGATTGTGAATGGAACCTTGGCCTGGACTGCTTGGAGTCCAGTGACCGGCTTGGCCCGCTTCACTCCAGATGCCTTTGCCTTCTCTGCAGCAGCCTTGCCCTTGGCGAGAAGATCGCCAACTGGGATGTCAGTCGTCTTTGCGTCAGCTGGTGGCTGGATGGCGAAGACAGAGCTGTCAATTGGCCCGAAGTTCACGTCGGTGGCGCGGAGGTCCATCACTGGATCAGACTGACCCTTGGCGAGGATCGCGAGCGCCAGCGGGGCACCGTTGGTGGCATCCCATGAGATCCGCGCGCCGCCCAAGAGACCACTTGTGTCAGTCGGCTCCAGAGTCACGGTGTAGGCGGGGCGCCCACCTACATTGTCTGGGACTGGGTCAGAAATCTTCACATCGCCTGCGACCGCCGTCAGAGCCTTCTCGATCGACGCGACCGTTGGTGGAGTCTTTTCCTTCTTTGCCGAGTCAATTGGATGCTTTGTGTCAGCTGGCATGACAGCGCGGTAGACCGTTGAGCTTGGTCCGTGGCTTACCCAAACCTGCTTGCCGTCGGCGACGATCTGCACGTCTCCTCCGCCTCCGTCTGACTGAAGTTCAATGCGGACGCGTCCGTTGGCGTCAGCCCAGAGGCGGCCACTGCCGCCACCCAAGAGTGGATCACTTCCGGCGGGAAGTACCGCAGAGTCGATCAGGCGGTTACTGAAGGTCACGCGGGCGGTTACACCCTCGAACGCAGCGCGGGAGCGAGAGTCCACAAGTGCTTGGGCCAAAGGCTTGGGTGCTGGTTTCGCATCGTTGCTGGCGGCGCCTGTGGCGACCATCGCACCACCGATCATGAGTCCGCTGACTCCGATGGATGCGGCTACGAGTGCCTTGGTTGATGCTGTGCGAAGGAAGGTGACCATGGGTCCATTGTAGCCAGCAAGGTAAGAGAGTCATGAGGTTCTTGAGGTGCGCGGCGCGGGACCGCTCACCTCGGCCGTTTGGAACGGCGATCCATGCTCGAAAACCTACCTAGTTGAGGGGCACATACCCCTTGGCCACAAGGCGCTGGGCGGTCGCAGAGTT
>JAPLCH010000265.1:0-6616 GCA_026392325.1 Solirubrobacterales bacterium
ACTCCGGGCTGCGCTTGACCCCGTCGACTGGCAACTTCTGCAGTCCAACCTCACGCAGTTGAGAAAGGTCAACCTCGCCGGGAGCGCCCGTCAGAGGATCCTGTGAGGAAGCACTCTTCGGGAATGCGATGACATCACGAATCGAATCGTGCCCTGCGCAGATGGCCACAAGCCGGTCCAGACCGAGCGCGATGCCTCCGCGGGGAGGCGCGCCCTGACGGAGTGCCCTTAGGAGGAAGCCAAACCTGTCCTCGGCCTCATCAGCTGACATGCCGATGATCTCAAGCACCTCGCCCTGCACCTTCGAGTCATGGATTCGGATCGACCCGCCACCTATCTCAGTGCCGTCAAGAACAATGTCGTAGGCACGCGACTTAAGCGCCCCGGGGTCGGAAAGGTCACCCGATGGGGCTGTGAACGGATGGTGCAACGCGGTCCAGCGCTCTCCGTCAGCGTCCTTCTCAAACATTGGAAAGTCCGTGATCCAAAGAGCCTCATGCTGTCCTTCAGGCACCAGACCGCGACGGTCCGCCAAATCAAGGCGTACCGCACTCAGAGCGGCAGCTGCGGTTGCCTTGCGATCAGCAACCAGGAGCATCAGATCTCCCTCTGCTGCACCAAGAGCCTCGATCACTCCCTGCCTCTCTGCGTCAGAAAGGAATTTCCCTACCGGGGATCGCCAAGCAGAATCGGCTTCAACAAAGGCCCAGACAAGCCCGCCGGCCCCATGCCTCTTGGCCAAGTCCGTCAGCTTGTCAAGCTCCGACCGCGGAACCTCTGCTGCTCCAGCGTTGATTCCCCAGACGACACCGCCTGAATCGAGAGCCCCGCGAAACACCTTGAACTCAGTTGATGCGAGCGCACCGCCGACATCCGAGAGCTCAAGTCCAAAGCGCGTATCGGGTCGATCGTTCCCGAAGCGAGAGATGGACTCCTCATGGGACATTCTCGGCCACGGAGCCGGGTTGACAGTCATGCCCGTCGCAGTAAAGACTTCGGTGAGAACAGTCTCCGTAACCTCAATCACGTCGTCTTCCTCGACGAACGACATCTCGAGGTCAAGCTGAGTGAACTCCGGCTGACGGTCAGCCCGGAGATCCTCATCCCGGAAGCAGCGGGCTATTTGGTAGTAGCGCTCGATGCCACCGACCATAAGAAGCTGTTTGAAGAGCTGGGGAGACTGAGGAAGTGCGAAGAAATTCCCTGGTGACGTCCGCGCCGGAACCAGGAAGTCGCGTGCTCCCTCCGGCGTGGACTTGGTGAGCACCGGAGTTTCAACCTCAGTGAATTCGCGACCGTCAAGAACCCGTCGAATTGCCTTCGTTGCTTCGTGCCTCATCCTGAGAGCACGAGTAAGCGCAGGCCTACGAAGATCAATTGCACGGTTCTTCAGCCGGATCAGCTCATCAACAGGACCGTCCTCGTCAACAGGAAACGGTGGAGTCTCCGCTGCGGCGAGAAGCTCAACGCTCTTGACGGAAAGCTCAACAGCTCCAGTGGGAACATCCTCATTCAACTGAGCTGCATCACGAAGGACAAGCGACCCGGAGGCTTGGATTACATCCTCTGGACGAAGGTCACCAGCAACCAAATGAGCCTCGGGGGCATCCTCCGGATGGAAGACAAGCTGAAGCAAGCCGCTCCGATCGCGAAGGTCGATAAATACAAGGCCACCATGATCACGACGCCTGTGAACCCAGCCTGAAACTGTTACATCGGCTGTCCCGCCGGCATCTTCGGCCCGAAGGTCGCCGGCCCAGTTGGTCCTATATCTGTTGACTTCGATTGAGCTCATGACTGCATCTTCCCTGCAATCGAATCAAGAAGCGCGCCGGTCGATTCAAATGCTGTCTGCTCGCCGCTCTGAAGGTCCTTGAGCTCAATGCTGTCGGAGGCAATCAACGCAACCGCCTTGGCGCCAATCCGATCGGCATGCTTCAACGAGGCCTTGACTGACCTCCCTGATGCTTCAAGCCTGGCCTCAAGGCCAGCTTGGCGGGCATGATGGGCTAGCCCGAATGCCTGATCCAAACGCTGTCCTTCAATCGAGACGACAAGAAGGTCGCACTCTGAACTGGAAGGGGCTGCATCACCCTGGGCCAGGAGGATGCGCTCAACCCCAGCAGCCCAGCCAATGCCCGGAGTTTCAGGTCCCCCAAGCAGACCGATCAGGCCGTCGTAGCGCCCTCCTCCTCCAACCCCACTCTGTGCTCCCAAACTGTCCGAATTGAACTCAAAGACGGTTCGCCCGTAGTAATCAAGCCCACGGACAAGCTTTGGGTCAACCGTGAAGTTGACACCAGCGGCGGTAAGGAGCTCCTTCACCGTGTCGAAGTGGTCCAGATCGTCGGCGTCGAGGGAATCGATCAGGAGTGGAGCGTTCGCCATCACCTCCTGGGTTCCAGGGTGTGAGCTGTCGAACGCCCTCAGTGGATTGGCATCAATCCGTGATCGGACCTCATCGCTCAGTTCACCCTCCCGTTCGCGCAGGTGAGCGATCAAGATCTCGCGATACGAGGCTCGGGCTGCGATCGAGCCGAGGGTTCCGAGATTGAGCTGAAGGCCCTGAACTCCAAGCACTTCCAGAAGCTCGGCCAGAAGTGTGACCATCTCTGCGTCAAGTTCGGGTCGATCTGAACCAAATGCCTCTGCTCCAATCTGATGGAACTGCCGAAACCTGCCTGCCTGCGGGGCCTCATGCCGGAAAAAAGAACCCGAATACCAGAGCCGAACAGGCTGTTGCAGCTTGTGCATTCCATGTTCGATATACGCCCTGGAGACAGGCGCAGTCCCCTCCGGCCTCAAGGTCATGGAGCGACCGCCGCCGTCATCAAACGAATACATCTCTTTCGCGACGATGTCGGTGGATTCACCTACGCCGCGCGAGAACAATTCCGTTGATTCGAATATCGGCGTTTCAATCCGCTGGTATCCGGCCCTGCCAAGAATCCTCGCGGCCTCTGCTTCCACCTTGGCGTAGCCAGGCGCGGAAACGGGCAGGACATCAAATGTCCCCTTCGGGGCGCGAATTTCACTCACTGCGTGATGCCTTGGAGGAATGGGTTCGTCGCCCGCTCAGCCCCAAGCGTTGTTGCAGGACCATGCCCTGGGTGCACAACCGCCGAGTCCGGCTAGGTGTCCATAAGAGAAGCAATTGACTGAATCAAAGTTGGGCCATCCCCGCCGGGCAGATCTGTCCTGCCAACGGAACCTTGGAAGAGGACATCACCGGCAATCAGTGTCTCGCCCTCATCAAGCACGAAAGTCATGTGTCCAGGGCTGTGACCTGGAGTGTGGACGACATCAATCTTCAAGCCCGCAAGCTCAAGCGTCTCCCCTCCCGAAAGAAGATGATCCGCCTCATAGCTTTCAAATGGCCCGAAGCCCGGCCACGGCACAAAGTCCATGATGTTCGCGAGAACCTCGCGTTCAATCTCCGGGCACCAAACCTCTGCCCCGGAATGCCTCGCCAGTGGTGTCACGGCTCCCGTGTGATCAAAGTGAGTGTGGGTCAGGAGGATTGCACTGCAGGTAAGCCCAAGATCGTTCAATCCCGAATTGAGCGTCTCAAATTCGTCGCCCGGGTCAACAACCACGCACTCGGTTGACCCTTCGGCATGAAGAAAGTGGCAGTTCTCGGCGACCGGGCCAACAGTAAAAGAACTGACGCGCGTCACTTGGACTCCTCCTGCTGTTTCCGCATCCGACGACGGTGCATCCACATGTCCGTATAGAAGCCGAGTGGCGTGTAGAGGCCAATCATCAAAACGGCCACGATCGCCGAAGACTGCGGCGGCCGTTTGAAGAACAGCACGAGAAAACCGAAGAAGGCTCCTGAGGCGAGCACGGCGCGAACCCCGGCACTGCGCCAGGTTGGCGGCTGGTCAAGTCGGTTCAGCCGCTCTCCGGATTTCCCGGCTCCAGCTGCTTTCTTACCGCCCGTCTTTTCCTCTGCACTCGGCTTTCTACCGGTCCGACCGCGCGACTCAACCATGCCGGCGGCATTGCCCCGGTGCTTCGTCTTGCGTTTGCGTTTCGTGTTGGCCATCAGTCGGTGATCCCATGGAACCTTAGACAACCCTCTACCGACCTCCGTTGTGGATCGAAATCGGGCATCTCCAGCTCGCCTGGAATCCGGCCAATTACTGCCTCCTGCGCAAGGCCAATCAGCTCGCCTGATGTGACCTGATGTTCCGCAGACACGGCCTCATAAACCTCACGGATTCCCACGAGCTGAGGCTGCTCAAGATTGAACGAAAGCTGTACCCGGCTGACTGAGGCGAGCTGAAGTGCGAGTGCCCGTACTCCAGGAAGGCCTCCCGGGGTTGCCTCCCGCAGCCTGACTGCAGTTTCCTCAGCCTCCTCAAATGATTCCCCGGCCACGAGAAGAAGGTTGAACGCAACAAGTGGAGGCCGCGCGCAGCAGAGCACGGCCCCAGTTTTTGGGGACAGGGAGGCAGGACCGAAGTCGGGGCGAAGACTCCCCGCCATCACGCGCCCACTAAGCCCTGAAAGGCCACCTCGACGCAGCTCCGCCCTGCTTCGCCCATCTCCAAGCAGGCCATAGAGAAAGACTGGGCTGCCAGCCCGTTCAAGCTTGCCAGCTGCGGTCAGAGCCTCAGCGCATGCCGCGCCCCGGCGACCGGAATCCAGATAAACAAACGGAGCAACATCCATGACCCCAACGTGCGGGTGAACCCCATCATTCTTGTCGAGCTTGATCATTGAGCTAGCCACTCGGTATCCAGCCTCGATTGCGTCACTTAAGACGCCCTGGGGTCCAGCCAGTGTGTGCACGCTGCGCCCGTGGTCAGCGTCCGAATGCTCATCGAGCACCACGGCACCCGCAGTCTCATAGGCGCCACGAATCGACGCGATCACAAATGGGTCGCTGCCTTCCGAAACATTTGGGATTGACAAGAGAATGTCCCGCATGGAGGGAGAGTAGCCTCCGCAAGATGAAAATCTACGTTTGCTACGGAACATGGCTCAATACACCAGGCGTCACGCAGGTCACGGGCCACAAGCATGTTTGCGGCGAGGCTTACGAATCGCTCGTTGAGGCCGGCCACAAGCCAGAGGCCATCAACTCTTACGGGTTTGGACTTCTCCCAGAGTGGATGAACCGAAGCAAGGGCCGACGTGAAGTGCGAAAGCTGACTGGTCAGCAATGGGTTCCAGTACTAGTCACAGATGATGGAACAGTGATCTCAGGATCCCGCAAGATCATTGACTGGGCAGCCGCAAACCCAGCTACTGACACGCCCTGACAGTGGACCGGCAGGACCTCCCAAAAACTCTCCGGGAATTCGAAGCTCGCTTCGCCCAAACGCTCCCTGAGGGACCGACTGCCTATTTTTCAGGAGCTTCCGCTGACGAGATAACCCTCAGGTCAAACACTGACGCTTGGTCACAGCTGGAAATCTTCCCCCGAGTTCTCGTGGATGTCAGCACCAGAGACCCTTCAGTCCGCCTTCTGGGCTCACAGCGCCCCCATCCCCTCGTTGTTGCCCCAACCGCCTACCACGGCCTTGCCCACCCTCGGGCGGAAGAGGCAACAGCCGCGGGAGCGGCACAGACACAAACGCCTTACACCCTCTCCACTCTCGCCACGAGACGCCCCGCTGACGTGGCGAAGGCGGCCCCCAACGGCTCAAACTGGTTTCAGATTTACCGTTTCAAGGACAGGGCTATCTCAGACAGCCTGATGGCAGAAGCCATCGAGTCCGGCTTTGAGGCTCTTGTCTTAACCGTTGACCTTCCACTCCTTGGGAGGCGCGACAGGGAGCTTGAGTCGAATTTCACGATTGGAGATGCCTCCCTCGTCCCAGGCGTAAGCGATGCATCTATTACTGGCGAGATCTCAATGCAGGACACAGCAGACCTGATTGACCCGAGCCTGACCTGGAAGGACGTGGAGGAGCTGTCTGAGCGGAGTCCGCTTCCAGTCATTCTGAAGGGAATCCTCCGTCCTGACGACGCGCTGCAAGCCATTGCCTGCGGAGCAGCAGGAGTGGTTGTTTCCAACCATGGCGGCAGGCAGCTCGACACAACACCAGCCACAGCAACAGTGCTTGAGGGGATCCGCGATGCGCTCGGGCCGGACCCGACAGTGCTCGTTGATGGAGGGATCCGACGCGGAACTGATGTCCTCAAAGCGCTTGTGCTCGGAGCAGACGCAGTCATGGTCGGACGCCCTGTGATCTGGGGCCTCGCAACTGCTGGAGAGGCTGGCGTCGCTGCGGTTCTCAACATCCTTCTGGACGAATTTGACCGGGCGCTCGCTCTATCCGGATGCCCACAAGCCTCTGACTTGGCGGGAAGATTTGATCTCGTCCCAACATCGGCTCGCCCTCGTCACTAGACTGCGCCCCCTGCCGGAGTAGCTCAGTTGGTTAGAGCAGCGGAATCATAATCCGCGTGTCGGGGGTTCGAGTCCCTCCTCCGGCATCTGAAGCGAGCAGTTACAGCAGTCGCGGCCTTAGCCGCGCTTGAAAGATTTCCGCACCGCTGCTTTGAGCTGCTTCACCTTCAATTTAAGTGGGGCAAGCTGGAGCTTCACCTGACGGGCGAATGAGCTCTGCACATGAGGAACTGTGGATGGCACACCAGGCCC
>JAPLCH010000265.1:6630-8135 GCA_026392325.1 Solirubrobacterales bacterium
CCTTGGCTTCCAACCGCGGGCACCGCCGACGATCATGAGAGCCGCCAGCAATAGGCCCAGAACCGTCAGAAGGAGACCATTCCAGAACGGTGACTCGCTGTAACTGAAGACAACGGTGTGCTTACCCGGAGCCAGTGAAATTCCCTGGACTGCGAAGTTCGTGGGAACAACCTTGACCTCTTTGCCATCAACGAAGGCCTTCCACTCAGGCGTCCAAGCGTTGCTGACTACCAGCCAACCACCGGCTCCTGAGGGAACATCAACCTTCATATCGTGGTTGGAAGTCCACTTCGCCACAGCGGTTCGATAGGCGTCGCCAGCACCAATAATCCCGGGGCTGCCAACCGGCACATAGGCGAACGAGCGGGTCTTCAACTTCCCATCCTTCATTTGTTTCAGAGCGAACAGGGCCCCAGTGCGCCTGACCCGGGGAACTATGAAGGCACGCGGCATTGCGTAGGCATCGCGATAGATAACAGCGTCAGGGCCGCGATAGACCTCTTTGAGCCCAGCAATGTTGTAGTTCGCGTATGGCCTCGAGAGGTAGTACCGAACGTTCATCATCCGCAACAGGGCCAACGCCTTGGGCTGCCTTGGATCCGGTCCTCCTGGGAGGCGCTCAAGGTAACCAGGCTGCTGAAGCGCCTTCGTGGCGAACGCAACCCAGCGGCGGCTGATGGGTGGATCGTGTCCTTCAAGTGACTCAAGCCCGTACATCGCGGAGGCGTTTGACTGCATCAGAGTGGACTCAATCCCTCCCCGGATGGTTCCAACGCGGAATGTCCCCGGTTGAGACTGAAGAAACTTGATGGAGGGTGGCGTCGCCGGATGCGCCTGCGCTGGAGGGAGAATCACATTCATGTTTGTCAAATAGGCCAACTGTCCAACGCAGAGCACGAGGGTCGCCACTACAGCCCAGCGTTCTCTGACTCGGCCATAAAGCCAGATCACGACTGCGGTGAGAGCCATGATCGCAATCAGACGCGGAATCGCCAGGTAGTTGATCGCCCGCTCTGGGCCGTAGGTGACAAGCCCGTCAGTCCCGTTGAGGGAAAGCTCGATCCCCAGCATGAGAACCGCCACGACTATCGGAGTCACGGTCCAGGCGCACAGCCGCTCCAGCACCGATGGCTCCTACCGCCGCAATGTAGACATAGACCCGTTGAACGATCACAGTGTCCAGTGGCGGGATCTTAAGAAGTAGCCGCGACGGCCAAATACCAAACATCAGGATTGCCGAAAGGCCGGCTACGGCAACAAGCGCCTTGGCGGTCGCGGCAGCCCTGAACCTCCAAAGCGCAATCGAGGCGAGAACCAATGCTCCAACGCCAAAGTCCACCAATGTCGACGTAAAGAGGAAATCAAGTCGAGAAACGTTTGGCCAGCTGTCAGCGCGTCCAAAGAGATCAGGCATCAGATAAAGAATTGAGTCCGCAAAATCAAGCGGCGAGCGCGATTGGTACTTGTGACTTATCCGTTCGATTGAGAGGTCGTAAGCCGGATAG
>JAPLCH010000121.1 GCA_026392325.1 Solirubrobacterales bacterium
ACCTTCTCCGAGTCTGGGGGACTGTTCCCCCAGACAGCTTCACCTGGTTTCATCGAATTGTTCTCGCTGCAGTCCAAAATGGCCTGGCAGGTTAGAAACAAGCTCGCAGATTCCGGGGAAAACAACTCCTGAGGTCCGCTGTCGGCGCTAGCGTCGCCAGTTATGTCAGACGATCATCTTGGAGCTCCAGCCGTTCGTCCGTTCCTGAGGCTCGTGTCGGATGTTGAGTCGGTTCCTGCCGGCTCAGGTCTTGCTGAAGATCCTTCGGCTCGCGAGGTTCTGAGCGGTGATCAGCGGAGGGCCGCCGAGCTCCGCAGAGAAACGGCTCTCTATGCGGCTGTCAGGCCGTCTGGCTTCAGTCAGAGTGAGAGCTCTGCGACGGCCACTGAGCCTTCGGGAGCAGTGCTGCCCACTGTCACTTTCGCTCCGCCGCGAGACGCTGATCCGCTGCTTTTGTCAACAGCCGAGCTCGGAGAGCGATTCTCGGCGCTTTCAGGGCCAGCAGATGGAATGGTCGGCGAGGATGGGGACGCGCGCTCGGAGGCGCTCCAGGGCGCCCTGAAGGGCCTTCAGAGGCAGATGTTGGTTGTGTCTCAGCCTCAGCTTTGGCCAGCAGTCTCGCTTGGGGAACTCGCCAAGGCTGATGCGGAGGCAGCGGCACGCTGGCTCGTCTGTCTGGCGCCGTTTCTGCACCGCGTCTCACCCGACACTCGCTTGGACTTTGTGATTCCCAAGGTGGGCTGCCTCTCAATGACATCCCATCGCACAGGTACTGACGTCGAATGGCTTTCCAAGGGCCGCAGGCGAAGCCGACGGGACATGAAGATCAAGGGATCTTTGGCATCTGTTGGAGCCGCCGTCGTTCAGGGCAAGGCCCGGGGGGTCCGTGGAAAAGAAGGTCTGGCTGTTCTTCGGAGACTCGCCTCGGCGCCAGTATCACTTGTTGAGTTGGCTCAAGACTCGCTATCTCTGATCGATCCACTGGCCTTCTGGAAGCTCGTGGAGGTTTCGATTCCCGCCTGTCTGGGTGATGTTGAGGCACTTGTTGTCCACCGTGATCCAGCACGTCCCGACCTCACGGCCACCATCGACATCCGTCCAGGCCGGCCGCTCAAGGTGTCCGCTCAGGAGATCCACAACCCGGATGCTCTCATTGAGCTGCCAGCGCTCGAACTCTTCCCGTGGGCGCTCTCGGCACCTCTGAGCGGCATCGGCTCGAGCTCTTTGTCCGAAGGGTCAGGGGATGCAGAGGCTGCGGCACTAAGGCAGATTGGGCGCCCGATAATGCCCATCCGCACTCAGCCCTAGATTGGTCAGAGGATGAGTGCGACCAAGCCAACAGTTCACCTTCATGTTCATTCGGAGTACTCCCTGCTGGACGGCCTTTCAAGTATTGAGGCCCTTGCGAAGAGGGCGGCAGAGATGGATCAGCCGGCTCTTGCACTGACGGATCACGGTGTGATGAATGGTGCCTTGGAGCACTATCTCGCTTGTAACAAGCATGGGATCAAGCCGATTATCGGCTGTGAGATTTACTACAGCGAGGACCGCCACCGTAAGGAAGGACCGCGTGAGCGCCTCAACCATCTGACACTCCTCGCGTCGAGCAACGCCGGCTACGAGAATCTCGTAAAGATGACATCCAGAGGATTCACTGAAGGGTTCCATTCCGGAAGACCGCGCGTTGACGCGGAGCTGATGGCTGAGCACTCAGAGGGTGTTCTTGCACTGACAGGGTGCCTTTCATCAAGGATTTGCACGCTTCTCGGCGATGATCGTCCGGACGACGCCCGTGAGCACGCAGATCGGCTCTCGCAGATTTTTGGGGCAGAGAATCTGTACTTCGAGGTGCAGAAGAACGGGATCGATCGGCAGGAGAAGGCGAACGAGGGTCTCATCAGGATGGCCGCAGACATGGGGCGTCCGATCGTGGGGACAGCTGATGTTCATTACCTCCGCAAGGAAGACCATCACCATCACTCGGCCCTCGTCTGCGTTTCGACAAAGTCAACGCTTGCAGAGCCGAAGCTGCAGATGTCGGGGAATGAGTATTTCCTTCGCAGCAGCGACGAGATGCAGGTTCTTTTTGCCGAGTTACCTGAGGCGCTTGAGACCCAACTCGAGATCGCAGATCGCTGTTCAATCAACATTGATCTCGACAAGCAGATCATCCCAAGATATGACGCTCCCGACGGGCGCACTCCAACCGAGTACCTCCGTCATCTGGTCGAGTCCGGACTTGAGGGCCGCTACGGAGATCCAGTCCCATCAGGTCACCGTGAGAGGGCCGAATCTGAGCTTGCAGTTATCGAACGGAAGGGATTCGACTCCTACTTCCTGATCGTTTGGGACTTTGTCAACTACGCCAAGTCGGAAGGCATCCCCGTCGGCCCAGGGAGAGGCTCCGCTGCCGGTTCGATCATCGCCTACGCGCTTGGGATCACAGATGTGGATCCGATTGAGTACGACCTGCTCTTTGAGCGGTTCCTCAACCCCGAGCGTGTATCCATGCCAGATATGGATATTGACTTCTCGATCCGCGGCCGGGATCGAGTCATCCGTTATGTCACGGAGAAATACGGCGAGGACGCGGTGGCGCAGATCATTACATTCGGCAAGAGCGCTCCCAAGCAGGCGATTCGAGACGCGGCCCGGGTCCTCAGCATGGATTACGCGCTTGGCGACCGCATTGCCAAGGCTGTGCCGGATCCGATCATGGGCCGAAACCCCACGTTTGAGGAGATTCTTGGAGGAGACAGTGAACTCCAGAAGATGATTGACAGTGATCCTCAGGCGCGCGAGGTGGTCGAGGTGGCCAAGGGTCTGGAGGGCGTGGTCAGAAACAGCTCGGTTCATGCCGCAGGTGTGGTGATCGCTCCTTGGCCAATCACGAACATTGCCCCGGTGCAGCTCGCCGAGACAAACGAAGTAGATGAGAACGGGCGCAAGCGGTATCGCCGGGTAACGGCGTTCTCGCAAAAGCCGATTGAGCAGCTTGGGCTTCTGAAAATGGACTTCCTTGGCCTGCGCAACCTTGATGTGATCGTTGATGCGCTCAAACTCATTGAGCAAGCCACCGGCACCCTTCCGGACATAGACACTCTTCCGCTTGATGACGAGGCCACTTTCGCGATGCTGGCACGGGCTGATTCCGTGGGAATTTTCCAATTCGAATCTGAGGGGATGCGGAAAGCTCTTAGGCAGGTGAAGCCCTCAGAGTTTGGTGACTTGATTGCACTTGTTGCCTTGTACCGACCAGGCGCCATGGACAAGATTCCCGACTACGCGAAGGGCAAACTTGACCCTGAGTCCATCACTTACCGCGATGAGCGCCTCGAGCCAATCCTCGCTGAGACCAAGGGAGTAATTCTCTATCAGGAGCAGGCCATGCGTATTTCGAAAGAGCTCGCAGGATTCTCCGGGGCACGGGCGGACGATCTTCGAAAGGCCATCGGCAAGAAGAACCGTGAGGCCATGGCCGCGCTCAAGGATGAGTTCTTTGTCGGCTGCAAGGCCTCAGGAACGAAGGATTCAACGACCGACTGGATCTGGCAGGCAAATGAGAAGGCCGCCGACTACTCCTTCAATAAGTCTCACGCAGCTTGTTACGCGCTGATCTCTTATCGGACTGCTTGGCTTAAGGCCAACTACCCCGCCCAGTACATGGCTGCACTGGTCAGTTCGGTCATGTCCACAAAGGACAAGGTTCCGTTCTATCTCGCTCATGCCGACGAGATGGGACTGGAGCTCCTTCCGCCAGATGTGAATGGATCGGAGCATGGTTTCTCCGTAGAGGACAAGTCCATCCGCTTCGGACTGGACGCTGTGAAGGGTGTTGGGTTCCAGGCCGTTGAAGGGATCTTGGCCGGGAGGGCCGAGGCCAGGTTCGATTCCATCTTTGACTTCTGTGAGCGAGTCGATGGGCGTCTTGTCAACAAGGGTGCGATTGAGGCCCTGATCAAGGCTGGGGCTTTCGACTCCACTGGGGCAACCCGTCTCGGCATGCTGACGGTCTTGGAACAGGCGGTTTCAGGGGGACAGAAGGCCCGGCTGGACGCGGAGACCGGGCAAGGCAATCTGTTTGCTGACCTCGAGGAGGATCAGTCAATGTCCGCTTCCGTCCGTCCGATGATCCCAATGGAAGAGTTCGACCGGCGGGCACTTCTCTCCGGTGAGCGAGATTCGACAGGGCTCTACATTTCTGCTCATCCGTTGCGAGAAGTTAGAGCGGCGATGGCCAAGGTGGCTGACTCGACAATCGGAGGACTTGGGGAGAAGAAGGATCGCTCCAGGCTCACGGTTGGAGGGGTGATCACAAAGGTTCAGCGCGTAAGAACCCGCGCAGGCGATCCGATGATCAGGGCGGTTCTCGAGGATCAGGAAGGCGCTTGCGACCTGATTGTTTTCAAGACCGGAGTGGAGAAGGTTGGGGAGTTCCTGGTTGAGGACAGGATTGTTCTTGTCAACGGAGACCTTGACCGCAAGGACGATGGGCGACCCACGATCCTTGTCCGTGCTGTGAAGGATTTTGAACCGTCACAGGAAGAAATTGACTCCGCCGAGGAGGCAGCTCAGCGTGTTGAGGAAGGGATCACCGTCCGAGTGCCGGCTCATGGAGTTCCGGGCAGTGCACTTGAGGATCTCAAGGACCTTC
>JAPLCH010000150.1 GCA_026392325.1 Solirubrobacterales bacterium
AGCCACCCCAACCGCGACAAAAGGGAGTTTTCGTTGGCGATGTTGTCGTAGGAAGTCCCTGGCGAGTGTGAGCGTTATCTCCTGCCGTTCCTTGTAGTTGGCAAGTTCATCGTCTGGCAGTGGTGCCGTGTTTTCGTCCGTCGTGAATCCGAGGATCACGTGGTCGACAGAGACACCGTGGTCAAATCGACACTGCTCGTAAAAGTCGAGGACTTCTTCGACGCTATAGGGAGGCGTCTTCTCCCGAACGTAGGCGAAGGCCCCACAGTCGCCCATGACGTCGATCGGGAGTTTCCCAAGGCGGAAAAAGTCCCGAACTCCAGTGCGGAGGAGACGTTGTCGTTGAGGAGATGTGTATTTCCCAGACCCATTCTGAGTGCCGTCCACGATCGCTTTTGACAGAAGCAGTCCATCGTAGGGGGGGGCTGGGAAAACTTCATGGGCGTAGAGATCGTGCTGGTGCCGTATTCGCCCCGCCGAGCGTTCTTCGCTCGTGAAGTCGAAACTCGGGTCAACAAGGTCGTGGCTGTCCGGAAAGAAGAACTTCATCACGCCTCTTCCTTGGCCTTAAGGTAGGTGTGGATCAGCACCCATGACAGCATCTGGACATGCCGGGGAACGTTCTGCAATTCATTCCACTTAAGGCCGCCCATCTCGTCCCATTGACCAGATGTCCATTGGCACATCGGTGCGATCAAAGCCAGTTCTTTCTCGGCACTGGCAATTCCCTTCGTGCCCCGATCTGGGATCTGGGGCATGACCTTATCCATAAGTCGGCCCATGGCCCGGAGGCCGGTTCCGTGCATGAGTCGACTCTTTTCCGCCGTCTTGCCCCACGCCTCGGGAAACGTCTTTTTGACCGCTGTCCAATAGGTCAGCAGCAATTGGGAAATCGATTCGAAGTCGGTTTCACCCGTTGCGATGTTGCGGAAGGGGTAAAGGCATCCGTTGGGAGTGCCCAGACTTTCCTCAAGAACCTTGATCAGTGATGTGTCGGTGATGACTGCCTTCGCCTGTTCCGCCTTGGTCTGGGACGGGCGTCGGATCAGTCCGCGAAACGGCGAACGCTGATCTTGGTTGAGCCAATCGCAAATTGCTGAAGGAATCCGCCTCGCCGCCATACGAGCCGGGAGGTCCGTTGAAACCTCCGGCAGCAGTTCCGTGATCAATCCGCGTGGAAGCGGTCGGGAGTTGTTGACGCGCAGGAACTGATCCCTCTGTAGGCTGATTTCATCTGCAACGAAAGCGTTTACCGGTACCGGCAGGCCGGGTCGCTTGCTTTTGGAGAGCGCGATTGCGCGTTGCTGACCATCCACGATCCACGCTGGCTTCGGACCGTTGCCGGACGGCAGTTGGATCTCGAGCGTCCCCGACACGGCACATCCGTCGTCGGTTTCGGGGCCTCGACTGCGAATGAACCGGACGTTGGAGTGCAAGGCCAGGATGATCGAGTTCGGAAAAACAATCTCCGGAGAATTGAGGTACTCGGTGATTTCCTGGATGTGGCGACGCACCTCGCCACGCTGGTAGCCGAGCAGTTTCCCACCATCGTCGCGGGAGATTCGCGAAATGTCGGAGATCTTCAGCAGTTCCTCACCGGTGAGGCTGAAAATGTAGAGCGGGTGCTTCGGATCCTGATCGATCCTGAGTGCACGACGCCTGAGAATCTCCGAACCATCAGCCATGACGAGCCTCCGCTACTTCGTGAAACAAGGCCTTGAATCGTTTTTGTTCGCAGGAAATCCCACGGCTGCGAAGTTCCCGCAGAAGTCCAGTTGGCCGGCATCGAGGGTCCGATGACAGTTTTTTCCGGAGATACTGCTTGACCTCGGAGTCGGTGAGTTTCTTCCCGGCGCGAAAAGGAGCGCGGTCTAAGTGTTGGCAGGTCGAAGCGAGGGTGGCAGAAAACCCCTCTGCCGACCAGGGCCAGGGCGGTGAGTTGAGGAGGATGTGTCGCGTGATTCGTTGATTGAGCGACATCCTCGCCCCCCCTAAAGCCGCCTGGAATCGGGAGTCGCAATCGACCAGGAACGGGGCGAGAGAACCAGACTTCCGGGCCCCGGCAGCAACGATCACCAAGAGCGACGATTGCTTGAGCGATTCGGTTGCCTCAAGGAGATCGAACTCAATGGCTTTCAGGTATGACGGTGAGGCGACGATGAGTAGCGGCGACCGTGGGTTCTTTCGAGCCACATCCCGGATTCGCCGCGGCGATCCCGCCGACGGGCCGGGCCAGCGTGCCAGCTCCTCCCACCAGGCCGCCTTCGGGTTCTCCGGTCTGGGTTGGAGTCGTGTTTCGATCTCATCGGGATGGCCCTGGGAGAAGGTCGCGGAGTAACTGGCGATGGTGGCGTCGAAAGGGATCAGGCCGTAGCCGGCTGATACGACCCACAGATCGGCAGCGACACCGGCGTGCTTTGCCGCGTTTGGGAGTTGGGAGGCAATCTTCCAATGATCGCCCGAATACAGGCGTCGTGCGGGCATCCTCGAGGACTGCTCCGCCTCAAGTCTGCCGATCCAGGCAGCGGCCACCGCGGAAGGGTTTGCTTTCGCCAACCGGCCGAGACATGTCGCCGACGCCGCGGCGGAGGTCTTTCGTTTGGTGCAGGTGACGAAAACTGCAGCGGACTTCTGCGGCATTAACTCGCTCCCCCCTTGGCGGGCTCGTTCCAAAAAACTACGCTTGTGCGGAGAAAAGTGGATCGAGAAAACTGCGTGTGGAAAAAATCATCGCTTCTCGCAGTTTCTGAGTCAAGGAAGGCAGTCATGGAGTCGAAAATGCCGGCTGGAACGAGGAAAGCGGTGGTCCTCTTGAGCGGAGGACTGGACTCCGCCACGGCCTTGGCCATTGCCAACGAGCAGGGGTTTGAGTCCTACGCCCTCACCATTCGCTATGGTCAGCGACACGCGGCAGAGATCGCCGCCGCGAAGCGAGTGGCTGTCGAATTGAGAGCGAAGAAGCACGTGGAGTTGGATATCGACCTCAGGGCGTTCGGAGGTTCAGCGCTCACTGCCGATATCGAGGTGCCGAAGCATCGATCCGAAGATGCGATGGCCAATGGCATCCCGATCACCTATGTACCGGCGAGAAACACGGTCTTCCTTTCGTTGTCCCTTGCCTGGGCCGAGGTTCTTGGGGCTTTCGACATTTTCGTCGGCGTCAACGCTCTCGACTACAACGGCTATCCGGATTGCAGGCCCGAGTTCGTGGCCGCGTTTGAGTCTCTAGCGAATCTGGCCACCAAGGCAGGGGTGGAGGAAACAGGCCGATTTCGCGTTCACGCACCACTTGTTGCTCTCACGAAGGCGCAGATCATTCAGAGGGGGATGCAACTTGGGATCGACTACTCGATGACGAGTAGTTGCTACGATCCAGATCCGGGGACGGGCGTGGCCTGTGGCGATTGCGATTCCTGTCTCTTGAGGGCGAGAGGCTTTCGGGACGCCGGGGTTCCCGACCCCACCCGCTAC
>JAPLCH010000088.1:0-13956 GCA_026392325.1 Solirubrobacterales bacterium
AATGACAACGAGCGTGAACACGAGGGAAACGATGACTGAAAATAGATCAACCACTGGACCACAGCGCAAGCGTCCGGCCCCGCGCAAGCGGATCGGCCCCAGGCCCGTCTTTGCTGTCGGCATTGTCACCTTCGTCGCCTTCCTTCTGGTGCTCGGAATGCAGGTCGCTGCCGGCAAGGACCCTTCTCTGGGACACGGAAAACAGAAGACCAAGGTCGTCCACCGCAAGGTGAAGCGGATCGTCATTACGAAGGTCTACGACCCCCCAGTCGTTTCAGACACCGGCGGCGACGGCGGATATTCAAGCGATGGCTACTCCAGCGGCGGATATTCCAACAGCGGCTCCTCGGGTACCTACTCTGGTGGCAGCTCGTCCAACTCGGGCAGCAGCAGCACCTACACGGCGCCGGCGCCTACTTACAGTCCGCCTGCTCCAACCGTGTCAACAGGTTCATCCGGAGGCTGATCAGATGGCATTGCCAGAGCACGACATCGAATTCCACGCGATGGGATGTCTCCTGCGTGTTCTGGTCGGCCCTTCCATGGATGGAGCCTCCGCACCATCTCCCACACAGGCAGCCGAGGCAGTCAAGTCAACGATTGAGTCATTTGACCAGCAGATGTCGCGCTTCAAGGCCGACAGTGAGCTGACCTCACTCAACAATGACCCCCGAGAGACAGTGCCTGCCAGCGCGCTGCTGCGCTCAGTCGTTTCTGCTGCCATCTGGGCCGCAGAAGAGTCCAATGGCCTCCTTGACCCAACACTTGTCACCGAGCTGGAGAAGGTCGGATACGCAAATACGCTCCGCAACATGACCCCGGCTCCGCTTGCAGACGCTCTGATCTCAGCCCCTCCGTCTCGAGCGGCCGCGCCGCGGAGAGACTCTCAATGGAGGCAGATCAAGGTCGACAACCGGAATGGGACGATCAGCAGGCCCGTTGGGGTCCGTATCGACTCCGGCGGAGTAGGGAAAGGCCTGATCGCTGACGCGTGCGCATCCATGCTGTCTGACCGCGAGCGCTTTTGCGTGAATGCATCTGGTGACCTTCGCATTGGCGGCCGCGATGCAGCGGCTGACCCTTACCGCGTAACAATTGAAGACCCATTCGGCGGCGACCATCTGGCGGTCATCAGGGTCGGTCATGGTGCCGTCGCAACCTCAGGCATTGGCTCACGCCTCTGGGAGACGGACTACGGATTCGCACACCACCTTCTTGACCCATCAACCGGCGAGCCTGCCTGGACTGGAGTAGTTCAGGTCACGGCAATGGCACCCACCGCACTGGAAGCAGAAACCCGTGCCAAGCAAGTACTGCTCGGCGGCCCACGGTCATCCCACCTGCTTGAGCTCGACGGTGGACTCGTCCTCCTCGACGACGGTTCGGTTGAGATGATCGGGCCCGTGGCCCAGGCAATGGAGCGACGGCACCTTCGCCTCGTCCACTCAGCAGAGAAAGATGCTGCGTGATGATTCTCGCACTGACCAACCCTGATCCCCTCAAGTACAGCTGGTGGCTTGCAAGTCGCGCAGCAGGGATTACGGCATTCCTCTTCATCACACTTTCAACCATCCTCGGATTGGTCATGGCAAGCGGAATAATCCGTAAGAAGGGCATCAAGGCGAAGCTCATGCCCGCCCACGAGTACATGGCTCTCTTCGCGCTCCTCGCGCTGGCCGTCCACGGACTCACCCTGCTCGGCGACAAATGGCTTAAGACATCGTTCGCTGGCATCGCAGTACCCGGTGTGATCGGCTACCGGCCATTCTGGGTGGCGATTGGAATAGTCGCCGGCTACATCACGGCGCTTCTTGCCCTCTCCTTCTACGGACGCAAGTACGTCGGAGTCAAGCGCTGGCGGAAGCTGCACAGGCTGATCGTTGTCGTCTGGGTAATGGGAGTCGCGCATTCCCTTGGGGCGGGCACCGACGCGGGGACAACATGGTTCCGCATTGTGATCATCGCGAGCGTCGCCCCTGCCTTGTTCCTCACGCTCTACCGCTGGCTCCCAGAGGACAACCGGGACCGAGACATCACAGCACCGGGCACCCACGGGGACACGGTCATCGTCCACCCGCACGAACATGAAACCCCACCGCCCTCACGCTCAGGCAAGAGAGGTCCACGGGTAACAATTCCCGCCCCGTCTTCATCCTCAACGGCTGGACGTGAACGCGTAACCATTCCCGCACCTCCCGGGGACTCCGCGGCCCGGTCAGGACGACGCAGATGACATCAACTCTTCTGGTTGGTGGCGGACTGGCTGCTCAACGCTGCGTGGAAACCCTCCGCCGCGAAGGAGACGACAGCAGAATCACGCTTGTTTGTGACGAACCACAACGCCCATACGACAGGCCCCCGCTCTCCAAAGAAGCTCTTTCAGAACCTGAGGTTCCCGATACCAGCCTTCGGCCCGAGGAGTGGTACGAAGAGCACGAAGTGAACCTGATCCTCGGAGACCCAGCCACAGACCTTGAGACTGGCTCAGGAACGGTTTGGCTCGCTTCAGGAGCCCAGCACTCTGCAGATCGGATTCTCCTCTCCACCGGCTCTGGGGCAAAGATGATCCCCGGGTTTGACGCTTTCACTAACTCTCATGTCCTCAGAAGCTATGCAGACGCACGCCTTCTCAGAGACGCTCTCACTCCAGGCTCAAAGCTCGCAATCATTGGCGCCGGATTCATTGGACTGGAAGTTGCCGCCACTGCCCGGAAGCTCGGCGTTGAAGTCACGATCATCGAGGCCGAGGATATTCCGCTCCGCGGGCTGCTCGGGCAAGAGCTCGGTACCTGGCTTGCAGAGTGGCACCGCAGTGAAGGCGTGGACCTCCGCTGCGGTACCGGAGTCGCCGGTCTTGTGGGCGACCGGACAGCTGAGGCACTCGTTCTGAGCGACGGAACTGAACTTCCCCTGGACCACTTCCTCGTTGCGGTCGGAGCCGCACCCAACACCCAATGGCTTGCGAGCAGCGGGCTGAACATAGAGAACGGCGTGAAGTGCACTTCGACGGGCCAGACTGAGGCCGCGGGGATCTGGGCGGCGGGCGACATGGCCTGCCACTGGGATGAACGCCTCGGCCGCCATCACCGAACAGAACACTGGGAGGCTGCTGCAGCTGAAGGTCGTGCGGCCGCCCGCGACATGCTGGGACTTGACCCGAAGCCAGGGCCAATGTCCTCCTTCTGGTCCGACATGTATGGAACCCGAATTCAACACCTTGGGCACTCGGCAGAGACCGACCGGCTCGAGGTGGACGGCGACCCCACAACCTTGGATTTCCAAGGCGTATGGTTCAACGGCGAAATGCCAACTGCAGCCATTGCAGTTGGACGACCACGAGCGATCCCCGCCCTGAGGAAGCTCTTCGCTACCCCCGAAAACATCACAACCCCCAAGAACGAGGTCTAAATGAGTCTCCGCCCAGTAGTTGACGAGCATGAATGCGCACTCCACGGAGACTGCGCCGAAGTAGCGCCACAGGTATTTCGAATTGATGACGTAGCGGTTGTCATCGGAACCGGACCTGATGAGCTGATCATGGCCGCCGCAGAATCCTGCCCTTCAGTTGCCATCAGCGTCATTGACGAATCCACGGGAGAACAGGTCTACCCCTAAACAGCAGGGTTGTGCTGGGGGGAGTTCTCTAAACCGGTCGGACTGAACCGCGGCGCACGGGGCGTTCGCGGAAGCGACGCTGGGCCTGCTCAAAGCGCCGGACCAGATCGACTCGCAAGTCGTCCGGTTCCACTATCGCGTCGATCACGAGTTCAGAAGCGAGCCTGAGCAGGTCTATGTCCGCCGCGTATTCGTCGCGAAGCTCGGCAGTGACACGCTCACGTTCAGCAGGGTCCTCAATCGACTGAAGTCTGTTCAGGTGAACTGCGTTGACCGCGGCCTGGGGTCCCATCACCGCGATTGATGCGCCCGGGAGGGCGATCACACCATCAGGTTCAAAAGCGGGGCCGGCCATGGCATAAAGGCCAGCGCCGTAAGCCTTCCTGACGACAACTGAAATCTTCGGCACTGTTGCCTCGCTCAGAGCGGAAATCATCTTGGCCCCATGCCGAATGATCCCCTCCCGCTCTACCTTCGTGCCGATCATGAAGCCTGGAACATCTGCGAGGAAAAGAATTGGAATCCCGAATGCATTGCAGAGGCTTATGTGTCGGGCGGCCTTGTCAGCCGAATCAACGAAGAGCACGCCGCCCTTGAACTTCGGCTGGTTGGCCACAATTCCGATGGACTTTCCATCTAGACGAGCAAAGCCAACAATCAGCTCCTTGGCCCACCGGGCGTGAATTTCATGGAAGGTGTCAGCGTCGATCACGGCTTCGATCAGCTCGCGCATGTCGAACGGCTGGTTCTCGTCTGCTGGCACGACACCCTCAAGCGTCAACCGCGACGGAGCTACAGGTTCAGCCACGGGCGCAAGTTCGTCCCATGTGGTTGGAAGGTAGGAGAGGTGGCGCTTGGCTACCTCAATTCCCTCCGCATCGTCCTTCACGAGCATGTGGCCACAGCCGGAAATACCCGTGTGCATCTTTGCTCCGCCCATCTCCTCCAATGTCACAGTCTCCCCAATGACCATCTCGGCCATTCGCGGCGACCCGAGGTACATGGACGCATTGCCCTCACGCATAATCACGACATCACAGAAGGCGGGAATGTAAGCGCCACCGGCAGCGCTGGGACCAAACAGAACACAGACCTGAGGGACCAGGCCAGAGAGCTCCACCTGATTGAAAAAGATCCGCCCTGCGCCCCGCCGCCCCGGGAACATCTTGACTTGGTCCGTGATCCGCGCTCCAGCTGAGTCGACAAGGTAAACGAGCGGGATTCGACGCTCCAACGCCCTCTCCTGAATCCTGAGGATCTTCTCCACAGTCTTGGCTCCCCAAGAGCCGGCTTTGACTGTTGGGTCGTTCGCCATCACAGCCACAGGGCGACCATCAACAGTTCCGATGCCTGTGACAACACCGTCTGCCCCAAGCCCGTCCTCTTCCCAGTTCGCAAGGAGTGCCTCCTCTGTGAACGAGCCCTCATCGAGGAGGAGTGCAACTCTCTCTCGCACAGGCAGACGGCCTTGCTCAAGAGCCTTCTCATGGTGACGCTCAGGGCCGCCGGCAAGGCTACGGTCAGTGGCGCTCTGGACTGTGTGTTCGTCACTCATCCCCCGGGAGACTAGCCGCACCCCGCAAACGCGCGAACCGTCGGTAGGCTGCCTCGATATGACCATGATCAGAACAGAGGACCGCGAAGCAGTCCGACACATCATTTTTGACCGCCCAGAGAAGCGCAATGCGATGAACTCAGAGTTCATCTCAGAGCTCGACTCAGTGCTGCTTGACACTCAGTTCGACAGCTCTGTCCGATGCGTTGTAATCCGGGGTGATGGCCCAATGTTCTCCGCTGGCATTGACACTTCAAGTCTTAGCGACTTCACTGGTGGACTTGAAACCTTGAGACCAACGCGTGATGCAATGATCCGCGCGTTCAACCGTTGTGAAGAGATGACCAAGCCCGTCATCTGCCAGGTCCACGGCGCCGCGATCGGAATGGCAATGGAGTTGACACTCGCCTGTGACCTGCGCGTGACAGCCGACGATGCCGTCTGGAGCCTGCCCGAAACCAGAATCGGGCTCATCCCGGATGTGGGCGGCTCGTCCAGACTTGGAGCCGTTGTCGGCCTTGGCCGAGCCAAGGAGCTGATCATGACTGGCAAGTTCCTCAATGGCACCGAGGCGGAACGAATTGGACTCGCCAACCGCGTCGCCCCCGTAGGCCAGCTTGAGGAAGCCACTCAGGCACTGGTGGACGAACTGCTTGCCTGCGCCCCAATCGCAGTCGGGCTTGCCAAAAGGGTCCTTGACTCAGTCGCAAAGCCAAACCTGTCCCAGAACCTTGAGCTGGAAGTCACCGCCCAGACTGTCTGCGCGGCAACAGAAGACTTCATCGAGGGAGCGACAGCAGTCGTCGAACGTCGTCCCCCAGCCTTCAAGGGGCGCTGAGCACGCATGCGCTCCGTGGTGATCCCTGCGCACGGAAGCCCAGACGTACTGCGGGTTGAAACACGGCCCGACCCGACGCCAGCGACCGGAGAGGTTCTGATTGGGGTGGCAGCAGCAGGAGTCAACTTCGCTGACACGATGGCCCGCGCGGGTCTTTACCCCGACGCGCCAAAGACACCCTGCGTGGTCGGCTACGAAGTTGCCGGCACTGTGCTTGACCACGGAGAGGGTGTAGACACATCGACTCTTCCACTCGGTAGCCGCGTCATGGCAGGAACTCGCTTCGGTGGCTACTCAGAGTTGGTTGCCGTGCCTGTCGCCGACGCAATTCCTTTGCCTGAGCGATTTACGTTCGAGCAGGGTGCGGCGATCCCAGTCAACTATTCGACTGCATGGGCTGGCCTACTGGGATATGGGTCGCTCCGCCCCGGCGAGCACGTGTTGATCCATGCAGCAGCAGGCGGAGTCGGAATCGCTGCAACACAGATCGCCAAGCGAAGTGGAGCGGAGATCTGGGGCACCGCGTCTCCTTCAAAGCACGATGCCATTCGAGCGCAAGGCGTTGACCACGCAGTGGACTACACCCGCGCAGGCTGGGAAAAGGACCTCCCCCCAATGGACCTGATCATGGACGCCATTGGAGGTGAGTCGCTCAGGCGCAGTTACAACCTGCTGGCTCCCGGAGGACGGGTTGTCGCCTTTGGCGCATCAAGCGTGCTCCCTGGTGAACGAAAGAAGCTGAGCAAGGCTCTCCCGCAAGCACTTCGGATGATCAGAGGTTTCAATCTGATGGACCAGATGGGTGACTCAAAGTCCGTAATTGGCTTGAACATGCTGACTCTCTGGGATGACCGTGGAACACTGGAACCGTGGATCACACCACTGCTCGAGATGATCGAGGACGGCTCAATCAACCCAGTGGTCTCTGACACTGTCCCATTCGACAATGCCGCTGAGGCTCATCGCATTCTTGCCGAGCGTCGCAATGTTGGCAAAGTCGTTCTGATCCCCTGAGCGCAAGCCTCAGCGTTCAGACGCAGGAGACCAGTCAACAGGTCCGGCCACAAGCGTGTGGCTGCCCAGTGGACGACCGAGCACGTCTCTGACCTGCCGGCTCACACCAAGGAGGGCCTCAAGATCGATACCGGTGCCGATGCCCATCTCCTCAACCATTGAAACCAGATCCTCGGTGGCGATGTTCCCCGTCGCTCCAGCGGGCACCGGACAGCCTCCCAGTTCTCCAAAGCTCGACTCAAACGACGTCACTCCAGCCTCCAGCGCCGCAAGGACATTTGCAAGCCCTTGGCCGCGCGTGTTGTGGAAGTGGGCTGTGAGCTCCACTCCGCCAAGCTCGCGCTCGGCGAGTTCAAAGAACTCCCTGACCTGAACCGGGTTTGCCATCCCGGTGGTGTCACCGAACCCAATTTCGTCAGCTCCGGCTTCTGCAAGATCTGCAGCCAACCCGATGACGCGGGCAGGGTCAACCTTGCCTTCAAACGGGCACCCGAACGAGGTTGAGATAACGGCCTCTCGCCGCAGCCCTTCTCCCCCGGCAACTCCGAGGACTTCTGTCAATCCGGCAACGGATTCAGCAACAGTCCGATTCACATTGCGCTTGTTATGGGTTTCGGAGGCTGAGAGAAAGACATTCACCTCATCGAAATTGGAACGGTGCGCAAGCGCGTTCTCCAACCCTTTCCGGTTGGGAATCAGCACAGAAGCAGACACGCCATCGGGAAGATTGATTCCTGTCAATACCTCAGCCGCATCGGAGAGCTGGGGAATCACATCTGCCCTGACGAAACTCGTTACCTCAATCCGCTTGAGACCCGTGCGCCCCAGGGCGTTGATCAGTGAGATCTTGTCCGCTGTGGCAATCGTTTCGGGCTCATTTTGGAAACCGTCACGCGGACCAACCTCCCTTACGCGGATCTCTGCGGGAATCGACATTGCCAGCTAGGACATTGTCAGCCCGCCGCTGACATTCAGCGTCTGACCGGTTATGTAGGACGCCTCATCGCTGGCAAGGAATGCGATGGCAGCCGACACCGCGTCAACCTCACCGGCACGGCCCATGACGGTTGAGTCAATCATTCCCTGCTTCATGCGGGCTCCAACTTCACCAAAGATCTCCGCTGCAGCATTCAGAAGTGGTGTCTCAATTGGGCCCGGGGCTACTGCGTTGCAGCGAACGCCATAGCGAGCACCCTCGCGTGCGATGGCCTTCGTGAAGCCGATCACTCCAGCCTTTGCAGCGCTGTAGACGGCGTTGCCTGGCGAACCGGCCCTACCGGCCTCACTTGCAACATTGACAATCGCGCCCACACGCCGGTCCTGCATTGAACCGAGGATCGCGTGAGTGAAGGCGAGGGTGCCAACAAGGTTGATGCCAAGCACAACATCCCAGACTTCCGGAGTGGTCTTCGTGAAAAACCCCGGAATGTCGGTCCCAGCGTTGTTGACGAGTACATCAATCGGCCCGATCGCTTCAACCGCGGCAGCAACTGCTGCTGCGGAGGCAGCTGGATCGGAGACGTCAGCCTGAACGGCAAACCCGCCAAGGTCGGCTGCGACTTCCATCGCCTTCTCAATATTTGTGTCGACAATTGCGACTCGAGCGCCTTCGGCAACCAGTCGAGCGGCCGTGGCCGCCCCAATCCCTGAGGCCCCGCCAGTTATAAGAGCTGTCTTTCCTTCGAATCTATTCATGCGCAGAGCCTATACTGCGGCGCCATGACTCCATCAATCTCGATTCTCGGCGGTACCGGCTCCCTCGGCAAGGGTTTGGCAGCAAGACTCAGCCGAGCCGGCCTCAATGTGGCAATCGGCTCGCGTGACTCAGACCGGGCCATCCAGGCCGCGGCGGAGGTCCAGTCCGAAGGCTCAGTCACTGGACACTCCAACGCCGATGCGGCGGCAGCCGGAGACATTGTCTTCCTCTGCGTCCCGTACTCATCACAGGCAGGAACGCTCAAAGACGTGAAGGACAGCCTTCGCGATGGCACGATTCTTGTTGATGCGACAGTTCCGCTCGCAACCAACATTGGTGGTCCACCAACCAGAACACTTGGTGTTTGGCAGGGATCAGCAGCCCAGCAGGCCAACTCGCTCGTTCCAAAGGGCGTGACCGTGGTGGCAGGACTCCACACGGTCAGCGCCGACCTCCTTGGCGACCTTGAACACGACCTTGACGAGGACACACTCCTCTGCTCAAACGACCGCGACGCGATCGCCAAGGTCTCAGAAATTCTTGCCGTGATCCCAGGTCTCCGCTGCGTTGACACGGGTCGGCTTGAGCTCGCCCGCGTGACGGAACAGATGACCGCGCTGATGATCTCCATCAACATTCGCCACAAGGCGAAGACTGGTGTTCGGGTCACTGGGCTTCCGTCCAGCGACGCCTGAATCAGAAGCGCCATGGCGAACGCCAAAGCGAATGTGGTCGTGCTTGCAGGCGGGACTGGTGGAGCCAAGCTCGCCCGAGGGTTTGCCGCCCTTGAATCCGTTGCGCTGAGCGTCGTTGCAAACACCGGAGATGATGTTGAGATTTATGAGGCGCGGGTTTGCCCCGACCCAGACCTGATCATCTTCCACCTCGCTGACTGCATTGACCAGCGTGGCTGGGGTCTTGACGGAGACACATTTCATGCCATGGACCAGCTGGGAAAGATCGGCGCCGACAATTGGTTCCGACTTGGAGACAGGGACTTGGCGATCGGCCTTGACCGCAGTCTCAGACTCCGTAATGGAGAGTCGCTGACATCTGCGACGAAGGTTCTGGCCGAGGCCATGGGCGTCTCAGCATCGGTGCTTCCGATGTGCGAGGAACGCGTCGCGACCTTCGTTACAGCCCACGGAGACCGACTCCCATTCCAGGAGTTCATGATTCCGAACGGGCCCCGCGGCCCAGTTGAGGCAGTGGACTTTGAGGGCATTGAAGAAGCCTCGGTCACAAGCGAGGTAGCGGCGGCGCTTGCAGCTGCGGACCTGATCATCATTGGACCGTCCAACCCGGCGATCTCAATCGGCCCAATCCTTGCCGTCCCCGGAATGCTGGATTCCATCAGAGCAGCCGCAGCTCCAACAGTGGTTGTCAGTCCATTGGTGAAGGGCGAGGCGGTAAAGGGCCCGACGGAGGAGTTCCTGCGCAGCTCTGGAGTTGAAGCTTCAGCAGAGGGAATCGGCAAGCACTACGCGAACATCAGCGACGGGATCGTGGCTGATGAGGAGTGCTCCGTCCTCCCCACCCTCGTGACCGACCTGCTGATGCACGGCGTGGAAGGGAGCACTCGACTCGCCGAAGAAACGCTCAAGTTTGGGCTCGGGCTTCGGCGATGAGCAGGAGCCCATCACCCGTGGCAACCTTCGCCATTCTGCCAATGAAGGCACCCGGCACCGGCAAGACACGACTTGAAGCGTCCTTGGGACAGTCGCAACGCAAGGCGCTTGCCAGCGCGATGTTTTCCGATGTCCTAACCGCCCTGGGTCGTTGCACGACGCTCGCAGGTGTTGTTGTCGTCACAGGCGACATTGACTCCGCCCGGACAGCAGGGCTCTACGGAGCCGAATGGGTTGACGAGGCAGACTCAGAAGGCCACAGCGCGGCAGCGCTGGCAGGTATCAACCATGCCCTAACCAACGGAGCCGACCGGGTTCTGCTCGTTCCTGGAGACTGCCCCCTCCTCGACCCAAAAGAGGTTGACTCGCTGCTCGACGAAACCCACTCCACAGAGTGTCTCTCAGTGATTCCGGATCGCCATGGCACTGGAACCAACGGACTGCTGATCTGCCCGCCGCTCGCCGTGGCGCCTTCCTTTGGCCCGGGCAGCCACCAGCGACACCATGATCTCGCCGCAGCTGCAGGGATCAAATCGCTAACAACTCCGCTCGCATCGTTCGCCTTGGACATCGACACCATGGATGACCTCCAAGCCATGCAGACCCACCTGGACTCATGCCGCGGTGGAGCCAGCCACACGAGGGGACTCCTCTCCCAGATAAACGGACTGACCAATGTCTGAACAGACCATCAGCTTCACAGCCCTGGACCCCAGCCAAGAGTTCCAATCCGGTGACTCGATTGGTGCTGCCGTCGTGGCAGCGGCCCACGAACCGCTCCTTCCGGATGAAATCCTCGTGATTTCCCACAAGTCGGTCTCAAAGGCAGAAGGACGAACACGCCTGCTGGGTGATGTGGTCCCGGGGGAAGAGGCAATGCGGATAGCAGCTGCCCAAGACCGGGATCCGCGTCATGTTCAGGTCATCCTCGATGAGACTGAGCAGATTCTCCGTGACGAACACGGAGTTCTGATCTGCGTCACCAAGCACGGTTTCGTATGCGCGAACGCTGGGGTCGATGCGTCCAACACCGCCGGCTCTGACGAAGTCGTCCTCCTCCCGCTTGACCCGGACGCATCCGCAGTGCGGATCCGCAATGAAATCCGGGACGCTTCAGGCACCGCGCCGGCCGTTGTCATAACCGACTCATTCGGCAGGGCATGGCGCGTCGCGCAGGTCGATGTTGCAATTGGCTGCGCAGGAATCTCACCGATTGAGGACTGGCGAGGCAAGCTTGACCGAGCCGGAAGAGAGTTGGCTGCGACGGAAATCGCCATCGCGGATGCTGTGGCTGCAGCCGCAGACCTCGCCCGATCAAAGGACTCCGGTCAGCCATTCGTGCGCGTTTCAGGGCTGGGGCGTTATGTGACCAAAGCGGATGGGCCTGGCGCTCAGGTCCTACTCCGTCAGGCCCACCAGGACCTGTTCAGACGCTAGGTCAGAGTCAGGCAGCGACGGCCAGCTGGCGCGTCCACTCGGCAAAGTCAGGGAGTGGCAGCGGATACTCCTCACGGATCCCGTAAAGGGTTGTCCGTTCCGCGGCCGGCCTTCCAGCCCGGTGAGCAGCCCAGATCAGATCCGAGGGGGTTCGCAAAGTGCCGTGCTTGCCTCCGGCCATCCTCGTGATTGACTCCTCCATGAGCGTGCCGCCAAGGTCATTGACGCCCCATGCGAGCGATTCCGTCGCCGCATCAAGGCCCATTTTGACCCAGCTCGCCTGAAGGTTTCGGATGCTGCGACCCAAGGAGAGCCTGAATACGGCTGCGTGGCGAAGGTTCTCCTCCTGTGACATTTCGATGATTCCCATGCTCCGCCCGAGGCGCGTTTGGTCTGGAACAAAGGAGAGTGGAACGAACTCGGTTATCCCGCCTGTTCGCTCCTGAATGTCGCGGATCACGTTCATGTGTGTGGCAAGGCTTGCGGGCGTCTCTATGTGACCGAACATGACAGTGCTCGTGGAAGGCAGCCCAGCCGCGTGCGCGGCCTCAATGATCTCCACCCATCTTTGGGCCGGAAGCTTGTTGGGACTGATCTGGTTGCGGATGTCGTCATCCAGGATCTCCGCCGCAGTCCCAGGGACAGAGCCGAGCCCCGCCTCGATCAGGTGGCCAAAAGCCTCCGCTGGAGTAATGCCTTCGACCTGACAGATGTGGTCAACCTCCATCGGCGAGTAAGCGTGAAGGTGGAGGCTTGGGTTGATTTCCTTCGCAAGTCTCAGCCAGCGCGTGTAGTCGCCAAGGCCCCAGTCAGGATGAATCCCAGACTGAATGCAGAGCTCAGTTGCCCCGAAGCTGATCGCATCATGAATGCGCGTTCGGAATTCGTCCTCTCCGTACTCATAGGCATCAGGCGAACGCTGACCCTTGCCAAACCCGCAGAAGGCACAACCAACCTGGCAGACATTGCTGATGTTGAGGTTGCGGTTGACCACGAATGTCACCGTGTCTCCTGCCATCTCAGCCCTGAGCGAGTCGGCGGCTTGTCGGATGTCTTCGACAGCCTCCGGGCGCTGCTCTGAGAAGAGTGCTTCCAGCTCAGCATGGGTGAGGCGAGCGCCAGAGTGTGCCTTGTCAATGAGAGAGGCGACTCCGTCGGCTGCGAGTACAGCTCCCGCTGACCCGATCCGCTGCCGAGTTGTTCTTGGCATGAATGTTGGATGCGTCTCATGGATGACTCCCATGACAGAGGGATCAATCCACTCTTCTGTGATGAAGCCGGAATGGACGCAAAGCCTCTCCGTCAATGCCCGGCCAGTTTCTGCCAGGTCCCGGGCGACACGTGTCGGAGAAGGAAATGGGTGCTCTGGTGAGATGTGATCACCGTTGGCTGACAGACCGCCGAGGTCGTCGGCTCCGGCAGCAACAAGTTCGGGCCACCAGTCGGCAAGATTTGGCGGGATCTGGATTGCGACATCGGGCATGCGCTCACGCGTCGCGGCAACCAGTCCGACCATGTCTGCGGACGTCACTTCGCACGCCCATGCGGGAAGGTCAAGCTCAGGGTGGCGGCCAATGCCCGTCCGCCAGTAGTCCTCGGAGGCTGACTCTGCAATGTCAGCTGGCTCCTCACCGTAGTACTTGCGATGCGGAACAAAGTTCTGAAGGATCACTTCCTGAATGTGTCCGTATTCAGAGTGAACCTTGGCGATCGCGTCAAGCGACTCCAGGCGCTCCTGAGGCGTCTCCCCTATCCCAACGAGGATTCCTGTCGTAAATGGGATCTGAAGCTCTCCAGCGGCCCTCAGCGTCGCCAGACGGACCTTTGGGTCCTTCCCCGGCGAACCAGCGTGCACAGTCTCCAGAAGGCGCTCAGATGAGGACTCGAGCATCAGGCCCTGCGAAGCAGTCACCTTGCGAAGCCGGGCCAGGTCGCGCTTGTCGAGTGGACCGAGATTGGTGTGGGGAAGGATTCCGCGCTCAAGCGCACGCTCACTGGCCCAAACCACATAGGCGACGAAGTCCTCATGGCCCAGCTCAGAGAGGCGATCGCGGACGCCCTTGATGCTGTCTGGGCGCTCCCCCGTCAGGATCAGCAGCTCCTTCACGCCGCTCTTGGCAGCCCGGTCGAGAATCCGCTCAACCTCCTCTGGAGGCTGGAGATGTGTCTGATG
>JAPLCH010000088.1:13978-28565 GCA_026392325.1 Solirubrobacterales bacterium
ACAGTGAGAGCGTCACATTCTTCGAGTATGTAACCCGGTCGGCCATCGGCCGCTCAGTCTATGTGAGCGGCCGGGCCAAACCAAACTTCGGGGTTACAGATCAGCCAGCGATGTTCGTTGAAGCAGATTCAGACTCTGCTCCAATCAACCACTGGTAAGCCGATGCAGCGAGAACTGCACCGGCGATCGGGCCCACGATGTAGAGCCAGAAGTCAGGGAATGTTCCTGACGCAAGTGCAGGGCCGAGCCAGCGGGCAGGGTTGAATGATCCGCCGGTCGCTGGTCCGAGAACCATCTGAGCAAAGCCAAGTGTGAAGCCAATTGCCAGAGCCGCGTTGGTTGGAGACGCGTCCTTGGTGACTGTGGTGGCCATGATCGCCCAGACGAGCAGGAATGCTCCGAGAGCTTCAACGATCAGTGCAAGCCAAGGGCTTCCACCATGAAGAAAGTCGATGCTCACATGAGCAGCCCCGTAGTTGACAATGCTTCCCCGTCCGGTGAACAGACCCTTGATCAGGAATGCTCCGGCAACGCCGCCAAGAAGCTGTGCGGCGATGTAACCAAGAGCGTCACGTGGACTGATCTTCTTGATTGACCACATTGCGATGGTGACAGCCGGGTTCACATGTGCTCCCGAAATTCGGCCAATGCCAAAGATGATCGCCATCAGCAGGAATCCGTAGAGGATTCCGAGGTCGGCTGGAGACAGCCCGCCCTCTCGGGTTGACCACACGCTGGCCAATCCGCAGATGAATGTGACAAGGATGAATGTTCCTACGAACTCCGCTACATAAGGCTTGATCTTCTCTTGATCCATTACCGCCGTCCTTTCAATTCTGTTTTCCCAGCATCGTGTCTTTTCGACGGGTGCTTCCAAAAGCCTTCGTTGCGTAAGGTGACGATCCGATGCATCTCTTTCTTCCATTCCGCGCACTGACCACGGCCTCCCTGATCGTCGCCGCATCCGTTGCTGCAATGACTGGCTGCGGCAGCACCACAGCAAGCAAGCCTCAGCAACAAGCGACCGTCCTCCTCGACTGGACGGCCAATCCCGCCCACACGGGAATCCTGGTTGCGCTCGGCAGAAAACTGGATCGGCAAAACCATGTCGCGATCACGCTCCGTACCCCCAGTTCCTCCACCGATGCGGTGCGGCTCCTGCTCGCCGGACGCGCTGACCTGGCAGTGATGGACATCCACGATCTTGCGATTGCTCGCGAGCGCGGCCGAGACCTTGTTGCCGTGATGTCAGTGGTTGGCCATCCGCTTGCCTCAGTTATTGCCGCACCTGACGTACACCATCCCAAGGACCTTGAAGGAACATCGGTCGCAGTTACGGGAGTTCCAAGTGATGCGGCGGTCATCCGGGCGATCGTCCACGGCGATGGAGGAAACCCAAGCAAGGTCATCCTCAAGAACACAGGATTCGGAGCGGTGCCAGCTCTTCTTGGGGGTCGCACGAAAGCGGCAATTGGCTTCCTTAACGAGGAGGGCGTGTCGGTCACATCGAAGCATCCGGATTACCGTGTCTTCCGGCTTGAAGACTTCGGAAGCCCCGCCTACCCAGAGCTCGTACTGGTCACAACCCGGCAGACTCTCGACACCAAGCCAACCCTGGTCCGTTCTGTTGTCAGGACCTTCGTCTCAGGCACTCAATCTGCGGAGGAGAATCCGTCTGAGGCAACCAAACTCGTTTCAGCCCGACTGCCAGGTGCTGACGCGACGCTGCTTCCCCTGCGAATGAAAGCGGCCTTGGGAGCCTTGCTCCCACCTAACGGAAAAGCTGGTTCGCTTGATCCCGAGCTGCTGACCGCATGGGCAACCTGGGAGCAGAAGTCTGGTCTCGTCTCGACAAGACCGAACGTCAGTAAAGCGTTCGACGGTCAGTTCCTGAACTAAAGGCTCAGGGCTGAGTCCACAAGGGCCGCTGGTTCCCGGTGCATCCGTGATCTGGGGACAACCTTGAGAAGGCCTGCCGCTAGTCCCAAGTCCCTGCTGTCAGGGTCAACGTGGCTGTAGTAGCCAATCGGAATGGACCCATCCAGCGCGCCACTTCCTTGGACCTCTTTGAGGTCTGCCAGCCGTTGCGCAACATCGTCCGTGAGGTCGACGATCACACATACGGAACCTGGCCCCTCGGCCTCAAGGGCCACCTTGTCCTGACAGAGCGAGGCACCATGCCCAGATGCAACCAGTGCGCCGATCAGGCTCGAGCCAAAGAGGAGATCCGGGGTGAAGACGAGAACCTTTGCCATCTTTCGCAGCGCTGCCGTCGTTACTGGGAGCGAATTTCGCGGAAACGGCTGGTCACTGACTCAGGTCGACCCCAGTCCTGCGTGACCTCAACACGACCGACGCGTGATCCACGTTCAATCAGTTCACCTTCGAAACCTGCCTCGTCGAGGAGCCTCATTGTGCTCCGCACAGCGGGAACAGCTGCCGCATGACCGAATCGGTGGGCCACCGTGATCCGCCAGTGCCAGTCATGCCTGCTGTATGGCTGTGCATTGCACGTAACGACCAGAGTCGCTGCTTCCACATAACGCGTCTCGTCAAGAATCCGAAGGTCAAGGTCAAGGTCCGTCCAGTCATCTGGAAGGGCGTCAACAATGCGGTCGAATTCTTGGAGGAGTGTCATCGGGTCACAGGCTAGCGCCCACCAGCGCGTCTGCGTGGCGCCACGTGAATTCTCATCCGATCACGAGATGGATCAGCAGGAAGGCGTTGAGCGCGATGATCGCCATGGCGACCAGAACTGCGGCAGCCTTGGTTCGTGGCTGAACGGTGAACTCTCCCATCAGGTCCCGGTCCGAGGTGAACCTCACCAATGGAACCAGGGCAAAAGGAATACCGAATGACAGGACGACCTGACTCAAGACCAAAGTCGCAGTGGGGTCGAAGCCGATCGCCAAGACAGCAATGGCTGGGGCGAGTGTCACAAGTCGACGAGTCAGGACCGGAATCCGCCAGTGAGTAAAACCTTCCATCACCACCTGGCCCGAGAACGTCCCAACGCTTGATGAGGCAAATCCTGAAACGAGGAGTGCAAGTGCGAAGGCGATAGCCGTGCCTTGCCCAGCTACGGATGCGTAGGCCTTCTGTGCCTCTGGGAGCGTGTCGGCCGTTCCAGCCGGGAGCCCGTGGAGCAAGCTCGCCGCAACCCAGAGCATTGCGAGGTTGACAACCCCTGCCACGCCGAGCGCAACAAAGATGTCTGTCTTGGTCGCCTTGAGGAGTTTGGCAATGCCGTCCCGACCCTCAAGCTTTGATCTCCTCGCGGCTAGGGCGGAATGAAGGTAGATGACGTGCGGCATGACTGTGGCTCCCAGGATTCCTACAGCGAGCACCACAGAGCCTTGCCCGGCCATGTGTGGAACGAAGCCATTGAGCGCAGCGCCGATGTCCCCGCCTGCTCTGAATGCCGAATAGAGGAAGCCCGCGAGAATGATGCTCAGCATCCCGACGATCACGACCTCGAACCGACGGTGTCCACGCCGCTCGAGCTCCAAGAGCCCGGTGGCCGTGGCAGCTGCGATCAGACCGGCCGGGAGTGGTGGAATTCCAAAGAGCATGTCCAAGGCGATCGCCGAGCCAACGATCTCCGCAAGATCAGTGGCCATGGCGACAACCTCCGCTTGAATCCAGAGAGCGACGGTTGTGCGCTGGGAGTACTGCTCGCGGCAGAGCTCACTGAGCCCCTTCCCTGTCACCACACCCAGCCTCGCCGCCAACCACTGCACGAGCATGGCCATCAGGTTTGCACCGACCACCACCCAGATGAGCGTGTCGCCATAACGAGCGCCGGCTGCCGTGTTGGTGGCGAAGTTCCCCGGGTCCACATATGCGATGGAGGCAACAAAGGCTGGCCCAAGCAGTGGGAGCAGGCGCCGTCCGCGTCCAATCTGAGCTTGCGGGGATGCGGTCATTGGGCTTCGACGCGCATGGCCTGGGCGAGCTCGGCTCCGATTGAGTGCTCCCCCGATTCTGTCCGGACAACAAGTGGCCCGCCGAACGGCTCACGACTGAGCAGCTCCATCTCTGCCCCAGGCGCGATCTGCCTCTCCGCCAGCCAGCGGAGCATGTCCGGCCGCTCATCGGGGATTCGCACGAAGACGAACTTCCGCTGGCTCTCCATCTCCGCGAGTGAGAGTGTCTCCCCGCCCGGGAGCGTCCCGTCCGGTCTGGGAATGGGCGCTCCGTGTGGATCACGCTCAGGCTCGCCGAGATCCTTGGCGATGGCTGCCTCCAGTTCACTTGAAAGCACGTGTTCAAGCACCTCGGCTTCCGCATGAACCCGATCCCACGGGACTCCCAACCGAACCGCGAGGAAGGTTTCAAGAAGCCGGTGCCTGCGAATTACTGAGAGGGCAACCCTGTCTCCCTCTTCCGTCAGCCTGACACCGCGATACGGGGTCAGTTCCACGAGGCCAAGCGTTTCCAGACGCCGCACCATTCCGGATGCGGAAGCCGGCGTGACGTTCAGCCTTGCCGCAAGCGCGTTGGTGCCAACCGCCGCGTCTGCTCCAACCGCCTCCAGATCATGGATTGCCCGTGCGTAGTCCTCTACGGCACGCGAGCGGTCAAGTTCTAGCCGGGGCATATCCCTAATTATGGCAGACCTAAACATTCTTGTGGATGCGGGGCTATGCTCGCCGGAATGGAAGAAACCAAAGAGACTGAAACGGTTGGACCTCCAGCTCCCCCGTGGAAGCCTTCTCCCTCAGAACTCGCTCTGTTGGAGAACAAGTGTGGACTCCTTGACAGATCGGACCGCGGACGCCTCCTCCTCTCCGGAGCAGATGCCGCAGGGCTTCTGCAAGGGCAGCTTTCAAACGACATCGAGTCGCTTGAAGTCGGAACTGGCTGCGAAGCCGCCCTGCTGACACCAAAAGGGAAGCTCCTTGGCATCGTGCGCGTCCTCAGAACTGGAGAGGACCAGTACCACTTGACTACGGACAGAGGGAGCCTTCAAGCGCTCTTCGACACGCTCCGGCGCGCCATGGTCGGACATTCAGCAGACCTGGAGAAGGCCACTCTCGAAACAGCCCAGCTTTCGCTCAGCGGGCCTAGAGCCGACCGAGTGGCGGGAGTCAGCGATCTCAGCGAGATCCACCAGAGTCGAGCAGCCATGCTCGGCGGAAGCCGCGTCCTACTTGTGCTGACAGAGGAAGGCGTAGATGTACTTTGCCCGGCAGCAAACGCGGAGGGCGTCACCACGGCGCTGCTTGCGGCTGGAGCGGAGCAGGGCTCCGAGGCGGCTGCACAGTACCTCCGGGTACAGGCGGGCATTCCTCTTTACGGAATCGACCTTGACGACTCTGTTATTCCGCAGGAGGCAGACCTCAACGGTCGCCTTGTGTCTTTCACAAAGGGCTGTTACACCGGGCAGGAAACCGTCGCCCGTCTCTTCTACCGAGGCAGCCCCAACAGAGTCCTTAGAGGCGTTCTTTTGGACGAAGTTGTTGAGTCGGGCACCCCGCTCGTCAACATCTCAACCGGCAAAGAGGTCGGGCGCGTGGGGTCAGTTGCCGCGCCTCCCGAAGATGCCGTAATCGGATTGGCCATCATCCGCACGGAGGCTGCCCCCGGGGCCATTCTTGACGCTGGTGGAGTTGAAGCCGAGGTCATTGAACTGCCGTTCCCCGTTCTTGATTCGCCAAGTGGCGCTGCGTGATCTAGTCTCCATTCCGGTGAAGAGCTCCAACATGTCAAGCCAGTCAGTCCGCAGCGCCCCGGCGCTGCTAGCTATGGCTTCGCTTGGGCTGGCCTCTTTTGTCGCCGCAGGCTGCGGCGACGCGAGCAACTCCAACAACGGATTCCGCCCGCCAGTCACCCGAGTGATTGGACTCTCCGTCGATCTCAAGACAGCCGTCATGTCCCCCACCACCATTGGGGCCGGACCTGCAGAGCTGAAGATCGCCAACAAGACGAGGGTCCCACTCGTCCAGGTCAGCCTTCACTCCTACGCTGGGGCTGCCGGCTGTGTTTCCGCCGAGGCAGTCGCCGGACCAATTCCAGCCGGTGGCACAGGAACGCTTAAGGCCACATTGGTTGAGGGAACTTGCGAGATCATTGCCGACGGCCGCACGACCTCCCACCTTGAGGTCACAGCGCAGCGCCCAAGCGCCCAGAACGACCTGCTGCTGCCCTAAGGCAGCAGCAGTAATACGCCCTCGCTTGGGCGAGTCGGTTGACTCACCCAAGGTTTCTAGATCAGTTGCCTGCCCATCCGTTGGCGTAGCAAGCCCTGCTTCCACATGTCTGGTTGATGACGCCACCGACTCGGAGGAACCCTGACTTCATGGCGCGTCCTGTTGCCGAGCGACGTGGATGCTCATGGGGATCCTCGCCGTCGTTGGCAACTGAGCCGGCGCTCTCAACAGGGGGCTTGTTGACAAAGACGGTTGGGTTGTTGCCCAACCATCCTTGGCCGTTTGCCCTGACCGCACCCGAGTCAAAGTAGACGAGTGCTGAACCGTTGTACGGATAACTGCTGATCGGGCTCAAACCCCATCCTGGATTGACGGTCCCGGCTCGGCCTGAATCTACGATCGGGGTCATGAGCTTCGCTCCGATCGTTCGAGCCTCAGCATCGGCTGTGATGTTTGAGACTTGGAAGTCACCGAGTCCGATCTGAATCAGCACCTGATGGGCCGGGGTGTTCGGAAGCGGGTTGGTGGTCATGTGATTGACATAGCCACCCGGTTCCGCCCTGTCCCAAAGCTGCTGGATCAGCGCAAGGCCAACAGACCTGTCAATTGACGTCTGGTAGCTCGGGGCATATGCCAATCCGAGGTAACCGAGGAAGTCAACGGAGCGGTCCAGAAGCGTTGAGTAAGTCATGCCCGCCACACCAAGAACGGCGTGGTCAAAGTCTGGAGCAATAGATGTCAACAGTCCGCCGAGGATTCCGCCTTGGCTGTTGCCGTCATAGAACAGACGGCTGCCAGCAATCACGCTCGCCGAATCTGATCCCTGGAAGGCAGCGTTGGTCCTGAGGCCAGTGGAGGACACGAGGGCACGGCCGAGGTAAAGCTCATTGAGCATCCCCTGCTGCGTCCGGTCCGCCATTTTGTTGAACTCGCTGAGGTCCGCAAGCGCACCTTCGGCGACTGGAACATCGCCCTCCGCAAAGCCGATCTCATCGGTTGCGCAGTAGACGTAACCGTAGGCCTGAGCAAAGTCAACTTGCGCGTTGGAGCCAACTTCTCCCTTGTCCCCGAGCAGACCATGCCCGTATACGACGGGCGGAAGTGCGTTTCCGGCACCCGTGGTGTCATCAAAGGCCACCCGCGGAATCTCACAGCGGAACTCAGATGAGAAGGTTCCGTTCTGAACTGGGATTGCATCTGGTCCGGCCCCCGGCGCGTAGTTGAAAACGCTGCCTGGCGCACATGGGACGTGGCCTGCAGTTGTCAGATAGCAAGGCGTGGTGATGCGTCCAACTACACGACGGGCAGTCTTTGAGTTCTGCCCTGCCGTGAAGTTCTCAACCGATGTGATTGTGAAGGCTGGAGACGTGCCCTCTGGGATCAGGTTGGCGAGGTTGGTGTCACCAAGCTGAGCGAACGCATTGTCACGAATGCCCAACATCCTTCTGGTGAAGTTCGAAGTGCTGCCCACGGTGAACTCCCATGCAAGCTGAAGCTTGCTTCGGGACACGCCGGTCTTCGCAAGAGCAGCGAAGTCATCTTCAAAAGCAGCTCTACGACTTTCAACACTTGCCGAAGCCGTCAAGGTCATGTCGCGGTAGAGAGCAAAGGCCTTAGTGGCAGGAACAAGGACATTCGACGAGTTCTTGAACCCACGAAGAGCCACGACATAGGTGTGACCCTCGGTCAGGTTCTTGGCTGGATGAATGAGCAGCGGCTTACCTGACTTGCCGACTGTCGCATCAAGCTCAGCCCAGACTGGCTGGCGAACGCCAGTTGCCTTGTCCACCAGCACCAATGGTGATGATGCGAGGCTGTAGTTGGCAATCGTCGCAACAGTTGGCCAACCTGTGTTTGCAGAGACCGAAAGAATCTGAGCTGCGGTGTCCGTGTCCTTGATCAACCCAGGCAGCGTTGCCATGATCTTTGCGTCAGGGCTGAAGCCGTTGTCCTTGTTCCACTCGGTGGGATCAATGTGAACCCCCGCGTGGTTGGCAATCATTGAGTCACGCACAATGTTGACCCGCAGGCCCGTGTCGCTTGTGGCGTCCTTGCGCGTGAACCAGTTGCTTGGGTAAGGAAGCATGCAGCGCTGCGCGGAATCCGCGATGAACTCGCAACGTGAAGCCGTTGTCGCGTTGATCGTCGTCGGCGTCGCAACCACCTTCTTGCATCCGCTTGCCTTGGAAAGAGTCTTGGTGGCAGTCACCTTTGCGCCAGCACCATTGACTGCTGACACTGTGTAGCTCAGCGATGAGCACTGCTTCGCAAGGGCAACTCCGAGGGTTGTCAACTTCAGCTTCACAGATCCACCTGAGGTTACGAGCGGTGTTGTGGCTGGTGTTGCAGTGCCTTGGTCAACGATCGTTGCCGTGACAGTCGCTGTTCCGGATGGAACGTTGACGTTCGCGCTGATCGCCTTGGCTGACACAACCTTGCTTCCCGAAGTCGAACTGATCGACACGGTGAGACTCCCCGCGGCAGTTGCCGAACTGGCAGCTGCGATTGAAGCAGTTGTGACTAAAGCAAGCACCGCAAAGCGGCGGATGATGCGACTCATTTGTATCTCCCTCTCCATGGAGTTGTCCCTTCTTGTCGAAGACTCCCACCTTCGACTCGTCGGCGCAACCTATCACCGCGACACGGGGACGCCTGCTCACCTCAAGCCGCAGCCCGCCAACGCTCCCGCTCCCGATACCATCGGCACCGAACTTTCAACCACAACCTCTTGGAGTCAGACACCAGTGAGCATCGACATCTCAAACATCTCGAACCTTTCGGTAGAACCGGGAACCCTGCCGGACAAGATGGCCGCTTGGGTTGTCCGCGATGGTGCCTTCGGTCAGCCGATTGACGCAATCAAGCTCGAAGAGGTTGACGTTCCACAGCCAGGAGCTTTCGAAGTCATCGTTCGTGTGATGGCAGCCGGCGTGAACTTCAACAATGTCTGGGCAGCACGGGGCGAGCCGGTTTCGGTCTTCCGTTACGGCGATCACCCGGAGACGGGACACCACATTGGTGGATCTGACGCCTCAGGCATCGTCTGGAAGGTCGGCGAGGGCGTAACTCGCTGGAAGGCCGGCGATGAGGTCGTTGTCCATTGCAACCAAGCTTCCTACGAGGACCCCGAGGTTCACGGACTTGACCCACTCGCGGCTCCCAGCCAGAAAATCTGGGGTTACGAAACCACTTGGGGTTCCTTTGCAGAGTTCTGCAAGGTTCAGGCACAGCAGCTGCTTCCAAAGCCAGAAGCCCTCTCATGGGAGGAAGCTGCTTCTTACGGTCTGACCTACTTCACCGCCTACCGGATGCTCATGGACCAGGCCAAGATTCAGGCTGGCGACAAGGTGCTCATCTGGGGTGCCGCAGGTGGACTGGGCGTCTTTGCCACCCAGCTGTGCGCTGTGACGGGGGCTGATTGCGTCGGAGTCGTCTCGTCACCAGAAAAGGGAGCACTGCTCGAACAGCTCGGTGCTACTGGCTGGATCGACCGCAACGAGTTCTCCGGAATGATGCGTACAGGCACCGAGACTCCGGAGGAAGAGAAGGCTCGATTCAAGGAGTCGCGCCGCTTCTGCAAGGCAGTCGAGGAGATCCTTGGCGGACCACCGGACATCGTCTTTGAGCACGTCGGACAGGCAACATTCCCGACCTCAGTCCTCTGCGTCAAGCCATTCGGCAAGGTCGTAATCTGTGGAGCCACTTCAGGTTTCAACCTTGATTTCGATGTTCGTTACCTTTGGATGCGCCAGAAGCAGATCATCGGCTCCCACTTTGCAAACGCTTGGGAGGCAACGAGAGCCAATGAGCTGATCAATAGCTCGAAGGTGCGCCCTGTACTCTGGAAGACGATGGGATTTGACAAGGTCGCCGAGGCTCACCAGCTCTTGAGCGACAACAAACACCTTGGGAAGATCTCCATCCTCGTCGGCGCAACCGCCGAGGGTGAAGGCAAGACCAAGGAAGGACCCGGAGCAATCCGAGCAGAGGTAGGTGCCTGATGGCCGGTAAGGGTGGAACAGTCCAAATCCCGTGGTACGCCACGGGTCTTCGTGGAGATGACCTGGCAGACGCACTGTCTGAGATCGCTCCCACAGCACTTCACTATGGGGCGACCGCTTACAGCCTCACCCGCTCACGCGACGACAAGTACAAGTTCCTGCTGACCGCTGACTTCCCGGAGTACGAGGGATTCAGCAACTGGTGGGAAGGCAAGGAGTTCCAAGCCTTCCGTACCCACTACAACGGCTACTACGGAATCTCCGTGCTTTACAACTGGGCCGACACCTTGGTGTCCGGAACAGCCAGCTACGCAACCAGCTGAAGCCGGAGACGAAGTAGCTCAGGCGCGCTCAAGCGGGGCCATTGACAGCCCCGCGTCTTTGAGCTGCTCCCAGTAATGCTCGGCCGGCTCAAGCTGGCCGGTCCAGACGATCGCCTTGCCACTGGCATGGATCTCATCGGCGATCTTGTAGCCATCCCCCACTGAAACTCCGGGGAGATAGCGAGCAAGGACATTTGCGACATGGTCAAAGGTGTTGTGGTCGTCATTCAGAACGATGACCTTCCAGTTCCCGCCGATTCCGCTTCCGGGCCCTGAGAGCCGTTCCTGTTCAACGGTTTGGCTCACGCGGACTCTTTTTCGGCCCGCTTCGCCCAGTACCGGGCCAGGCCCGCGTGAAGTTGTTCTGGCGGAGCAGCTTGAAAATACGCCTCTGCCTCCACAGGTCCAACTTCTGCAGCCAACCGGTCCTTGACGGCGAGCGCGAATGCGTCCGGGTCAAGTTCACGGGCCAGATCTGCATGGTCGTCAAGGCATTTGCGCACCGCATCAAACTGTCCCGCAGGGTCGTCCACACGCCCCCAGTGCATGAGCCCCAGCGACGTTGGGTTCCACCGCTCGAGGATGTCAAGTGACTCGTGCCACAGCTCAACATCAATGTCGGGCGGCGGAGTTGGGGCAATCACTGCACCAGCCGGTGGAATTCGCACTCCGGCGACATCTCCCACAAAGGCTTGGCCTGAGTCAAGGTGCAGATACGAGACATGGTGCTGCGCATGACCGGGTGTATAGGCAACCTCGATCCCACCTTCCAAGTCAAGGGTCTCGCCCCCAGCCAGGATGTGGACTGATTCCTGAGGGACTGGGACTATCTCCCCCCACCGCATCGCCATCTTCTCCTGATAGAGCATCCCAGCGCTGTTGATCAGCTTGGAAGGGTCCACCATGTGTCGTGCGCCGCGCTCGTGCACATAGACCTGAACCCCAGGCCAGCGCCTAACCAGTTCGCCCGTTGCGCCCGCGTGGTCGAGATGGATGTGAGTGAGCAGAATGGCCTTTGGCTTGCGCCCACCAAGTGCGGCCTCAAGCGTGTCCGCGCAGACAGTTGGCCCCGGGTCAATTATCAGATCCCCGACGCGCCAAGTACAGAGGACCTTTTCCCTGCCAAGGTGGAGGATGTCGATCGGTTCAATGTCTGCGTTGCTGCTCATGAAGGCTCACAGTACATAGACTCCACGCCATGAGTGAACACCGACTTTCCAAGCCCGACCGTCCATGGATGATGCGCACCTACGCAGGCCACTCAACGGCCGCGAAGTCCAACGAGCTCTATCGCGGAAACCTCGCGAAGGGGCAGACAGGGCTCTCGATCGCATTCGACCTCCCAACTCAGACCGGCTACGACGCCGGAGATGAGCTCGCCCGTGGCGAGGTAGGCAAGGTTGGAGTACCAGTTGCCCACAAGTCCGACATGAAGGTTCTTCTTGATGGCATTCCGCTTGACCAGATGAACACATCAATGACAATCAACGCAACGGCTGCCTGGCTGCTTGCCCTGTACATCGTCACAGCGGAGGACCAGGGGGTTTCTGAGGATCTCCTTCAGGGAACAACCCAGAACGACATCATCAAGGAGTTCCTTGCTCGTGGAACCTATGCGTTCCCCCCGGCCCCATCAATGCGACTGATCGCCGACATGGTTGCTTACACAGTCACCAATGTCCCCAAGTGGAACCCGATCAACATCTGCTCGTACCACTTGCAGGAGGCTGGAGCGACTGTCTTCTCCCGAATCTCATTCTTCGTCAACGCGGGCGTCCGGTTCATTGAAGAGCACGCCAAGCTGCGCGCGATGGGAATCCTCTGGGATGAACTGGGTCGTGAGCGCTACGGCGTTGAGGACGCCAAGCTCCGCCGCTTCCGTTACGGCGTGCAGGTCAACTCACTTGGTCTTACTGAGGCGCAGCCGGAGAACAACGTTCAGCGAATTGTTCTTGAGACTCTTGCTGTGACCCTTGGCAGGGACGCAAGGGCGCGCGCGATTCAGCTTCCAGCATGGAATGAGGCCCTTGGCCTCCCCCGCCCATGGGACCAGCAGTGGTCGCTTCGCATTCAGCAGGTCATGGCATTCGAAACTGACCTGCTCGACTATCCGGACATCTTTGAAGGCTCGACGGTGATGGAAGGCCTCGTCGCAGAAATGCTTGAGGGCTCGCGCGCCGAAATGGCGGTCGTTGCGGAACATGGTGGCGCAGTTGAAGCAGTGCCTTACATGAAGGCTCAACTCGTGGAGAGTCACCGCGACCGAATCCTTCGCATTGAGGACGGAAGCCAGAAGGTGGTCGGACTGAACGACTACAGAGAGACTGAGCATTCGCCGCTCACGGATGACTCCGAAGGCGGAATCCTTGTCGTCGACCAGGCAGTTGAGGCCCAGCAAACAGAAGCATTGAAGGTGTGGCGCTCGGAGCGCGATCAGGCCGCGGTTGACACTGCCCTTGCCGAAGTTGCCCGAGTCGCCCAGACCGCAGATGAGAACATCATGCCGCCGACAATCGCAGCAGCCCGAGCAGGGGCAACAACGGGCGAATGGTCAGCGACACTGCGCAATGTCTTTGGTGAGTACCGAGCACCCACCGGTGTTGGTGAGGCTTCGGGGAGCGCTGCCGTTGGGCCTGAACTCGAAGTACTTCGGGACGAGGTCGCGCGTGTTTCTGAAGCACTTGGCCGTCGCATCAGGATTCTCGTTGGCAAGCCTGGGCTTGACGGACACAGCAACGGCGCCGAACAGATCGCCGTCCGTGCACGCGACGCTGGTATGGACGTCGTCTATGAGGGAATCCGCCTTACCCCATCACAGATTGCAGCCTCCGCGGTTCAAGAAGGCGTCCATGTGATCGGCCTTTCGATCCTCTCAGGGTCGCACCGTGAACTGATCCCAACCGTCATCGAGGCGCTCAGGGAAGCCGGAGCGGGAGATGTGCCACTTGTTGTCGGCGGCATCATTCCCGACCAGGATGTTCCAGAGCTTGAAGCCGCCGGCGTGGCTGCGGTCTACACGCCGAAGGACTACGACCTGACCACAATCATTGGTGAGATCGTGAAGCTCGTGGCTGATCGCAACGGAGTGGCTCAGTCGGCGTGACTGAGGGGCGAGGCGCCGCGCTGGGCCGCAGGCTCGCAGAGCGTGACCTTGCTGCTGCTCCAGAGGCCCTGAACCTCCTTGAGAGCAGTGCTTCCGGAGACTCAGCTGATCGGAGTGACCTGCTTCGTGCCACATCGCCGGGCGCGCTTGGGCAGGAGCCCCCGGGATATGTGGTCGGCATTACCGGACCACCCGGGGCCGGCAAGTCCACGCTGATAAGTGCAATCGTCAAAGAGCTGCGCGCCGAGGACAAGTCCGTGGCGGTGATCGCTGTTGACCCGTCGTCGAAACGGTCGGGCGGTGCGCTCCTTGGTGACCGAGCGAGAATTGACTTTGACCCGGCTGACCGTGACCTTCTGATTCGCTCAATGGCTGCCGGGGACAGGCTTGGCGGCTTGGCCAGACCTACTCGGGATGCGGCTGCTGCACTTTCAGCCGCTTATGACTTCGTTGTTGTGGAGACGGTCGGGGTTGGTCAGTCTGAGACTGAGATCTCAGAAGTGGCCGACACAGTCTGCGTGGTTGTCCAGCCAGCCTCTGGGGACACATTGCAGTTCATCAAGAGCGGCATCATGGAAATCCCTGATGTTCTGGTCGTCACAAAGTCCGACCTTGGTCAGATCGCCCAGCGCGCAAGACGGGACCTCAATGCTGCGCTCAGGTCATTGGGAGCCAAACACACCTCCGTGGTCGCGGTCTCAGCGGCACCGCCGGCGACTGGGATCACCGAGCTGCTTGATGCGGTAGAGGAGCACAGAGAGCGCTCTGACATTGCAGCCGGGCGTTCCGAACGCCGCAAGTCTCAGGCCCTTGAGGAGTTCGCAGATGAGTACGGCCGCTCCGGGCTGAGCCTTCTTGGCGGACGCCGCGAGGCTGGCAAGGAGCTGAGCTCACTTGACCCGTCATTGGATGTTCCCGGCATGGTTGTTGAGCTCGCGCGTCGGGCTGGCATAGCGCTTCCCTGACCTCAGGCAGAGGCGGACGAAGCGAACCAATCGCGGCTGAGGA